>NZ_JBFTZS010000257.1:0-6732 GCF_056406675.1 Caulobacter sp. P1_B12_2
GAGCTATCCGCGCGACGGCTGGGTCGAGCACGACGCCGACGAGATCTACGCCGCCTGCGTGGGCGTGCTGCGCGACACTGTCGAGAAGTGCGACCGCGACAGCGCCGACATCGTCGCCCTGGGCATCACCAACCAGCGCGAGACGGTGGTGGTCTGGGACAAGGCCACCGGCCGCCCCATCCATCCGGCCGTGGTCTGGCAGGACCGCCGCACCTCGGACGTCTGCGACCGCCTGCGCGACGCGGGCCACGAGCCCTCCGTCACCGCCATCACCGGCCTGCTGCTGGACCCCTATTTCTCGGCCACCAAGATCGCCTGGATCCTGGACAAGGTGCCCGGCGCGCGGCGGCGGGCCGAGGCGGGCGAACTGCTGTGCGGCACGATCGACACCTGGGTCATCTGGCGGCTGACGGGGAAGGGAGCGCACGTCACCGACGCGACCAACGCCTCGCGCACCCTGCTGTTCGACATCCAGACCCAGGACTGGTCGGACCCGATGCTGGCGCTGTTCGACGTGCCGCGCGCCCTGCTGCCGACGGTGCTCGACTGCGCGGCCGACTTTGGCCAGGTGACGGCGGACATCCTGGGCCGGCCGCTGCCGATCCGCGGCGTGGCCGGCGACCAGCAGGCGGCGCTGATGGGGCAGGGCTGCATCCATCCCGGCGAGATGAAGGTCACCTACGGCACCGGCGGCTTCATGCTGGTCAATACGGGCGAGGATCGTCCGCACTCGGCTTCGCGCCTGCTGACCACGGTGGCGGCGCGGGTGGACGGGCGCACGACCTACGCCCTGGAAGGCTCGATCTTCGTGGCCGGGGCGGCGATTCAATGGCTGAACGAGGGGCTGGGCGTGACCGGCGGACCGCGCGGCGCCGAGGCCCTGGCCCGCTCGGCGCGCGGCGACCATGGCGTGGTCGTGGTGCCGGCCTTCACCGGCCTGGGCGCGCCCTGGTGGGACGCCGAGGCGCGGGGCGCGGTGTTCGGCCTGACCCGCGACGCTGGTCTGGCCGAGATCGCCCAGGCCACCTTCGACTCCTGCGTGTTCCAGGGGCGCGACCTGATCGAGGCCATGCGGGCCGACGCGCCTTCGGCGTTCGACGAAGCGGCCCTTCGCATCGACGGCGGCATGGCCAAGAGCGCGTGGTTCAGCCAGCGCCTGGCCGACCTGACCGGCATTCCGGTGCACCGCGCCAGCTACCAGGAGACCACCGCCCTGGGCGCGGCCCTGTTCGCTGGGGTCGGCGTGGGGGTCTACGGCTCGGTCGAGGAAGCGGTGAAGGCGCGGCCGGAGGCCGAGCTGCTGACGCCGACGGTCGGCGTCACGGTGCGTGAGGAAGCCTATGCGCGATGGCTGGATGCGTTGCCAAGGGTTCGCTCTTAAGAAAACCCTCTCCCATAGGGAGAGGGAGGGGCCCGCCGCGTAGCGGTGGGAGGGTGAGGGGTTACACTCTCGCCTTTTTCACCCCAACGCCCTGCCGGCACGCCGTTTGACGTTTTACACCCTCACCCTCCCAAGCTTCGCTTGGGTCCCTCCCTCTCCCCACGGGAGAGGGTTTCGAGAACAACCCATGACCTACAAAACCGTCGGCCAAATCCACCGTCTCTCCCCGCAACTCGACGCCGTCATCGCCCCCGACGCCGAAATCCAGCAACTCGCGGACGGCTTCGTCTGGACCGAGGGGCCGGTCTGGGTGCGCGACGGCGGCTACCTGGTGTTCTCCGACGTGCCGGGCAACGTCATGTACCGCTGGAGCGAGGCGGACGGCGTCAGCGAGGTCCTGAACCCGTCGGGCTATGACGGGCCGCCCACCGACGCCTTCGCCGAGCCGGGGCAGAACGGCATGGCGCTGGACGCGGCCGGCGACCTGCTGGCTTGCGACCACGGCAACCGCGCCCTGGCCAGGATCGATCTCAAGACGCGGAGGAAGACGTTCTTTCTCGATCGGTATCAGGGAAAGCGGTTCAACAGCCCCAACGACCTGGCGGTGTCGAAGACCGGCGCGATCTATTTCACCGATCCGACCTACGGCCTGAAAGGCCGCAACGCCTCGCCGCTACGCGAACTGGACTTCAACGGCGTCTATCGCCTGGCGCCCGACGGGACTCTGGACCTGCTGGACGCCGACCTGACCTTCCCGAACGGGATCGCCCTGTCGCCTGACCAGAGCCGGCTCTACGTGTCGGTCTCGGACCCGGACGGGCCCAAGCTGATGGTCTACGACCTGGGACCCGACGGGTTTCCGACGTCGAAGGCGCTGTTCTTCGACGCCATGCCGTTGCGCGAGGCCGGCGGCCTGGGTCTGCCGGACGGCATGTGCCTGGACACCGACGGCCGGCTCTACGCTACCGGCCCGGGCGGCGTACTGGTGCTGACGCCGGACGCCGAACTGATCGGCGTGATCGAGACCGGCACGGCCATCGCCAACTGCGCGTTCGGCGAAGACGGAAGCGCGCTGTTCCTGGCCTCGAACCATACCCTGGCGCGGGTGCGGCTGAAGACGACGGGGCTGGTTTGGTGAGGTCTTGCGTCCTTCGAGGCTCGCCTTGGGCTCGCATCTCAGGATGAGGAATTCAGCAAAACGCTCCTCATCCTGAGGCGCCCGCGCAGCGGGCCTCGAAGGACGCAGCGAGGTTACGGATTGGCGTCCAGATACGCCTTCACCCGCGCAAACAATTCCTCGAACATCGGCGTCGTCAGCCGCCCGGTGTTCGTGTTCAGCCGTGAGCAGTGATAGCTGTTGAACACCCGATACGGCCCGGCCTGGAACTCGGTGCCGTGCCCGGGCAGGCCCGCGGAGGCCTTCAAGCCCAGAGCCTTCAGCAGGTTGCGGCGCGAGACGTCGCCCAGGGTGACGATGGCCTTGAGGTTGGGGAACATCTCCAGCCGGGCGGTCAAAAACGGCCGGCAATTGTTCTCTTCCGAGGTCTCGGGCTTGTTCCCTGGCGGGGCGCAGCGGACGGCGTTGGTCACCGCGCTGCCGATCAGCTTCAGGCTGTCGTCGGGCCGGGCCTCGAACTTGCCGGTGGCGAACCCGTACTTGATCAGGGTGTCGTAGAGCAGGGTCCCGGCGAAGTCGCCGGTGAACGGTCGGCCGGTCCGGTTGGCGCCCTTGCGGCCGGGGGCCAGGCCCACGACCAGCAGCCGCGCCTCGTGATCGCCGAACGACGGCGCCGGGCCGTTGAACCATTCGGGATAGAGGTCTTGGTTCTCGCGGCGATAGGCCACCAGGCGCGGGCACAGCGGGCAGTCGCGCGGCGGCTCGGCCGGCGAGGGCACGACCTCGCCGACGATGTTGGAGTGCTGGCCCATGACTAGTCCTCGTCGTCCTGATCGCGCTCGTCTTGCGACTGCGCGCCGCGCACGGGCTCGGTGACGAAGCGGGGCAGGGGATTTCGGCTGGCCTGCGGGCGGCCGATGAWGTTCCCCAGGTCGGCCAGATCCACGAAGTTGTCGGCCTGGCGGCGCAGGTCGTCGCTGGTCATCGGCGGCTGGCTCTTCATGGTGGAGACCACGGTGACGCGGCGGCCCTTGCGCTGCACGGCCTCGACCAGGGCGCGGAAGTCGCCGTCGCCCGAGAACAGCACCAGGTGGTYGACCGTGGCGGCCATCTCCAGCATGTCGACGGCGATCTCGATGTCCATGTCGCCGCGCCAGCGCTTGCGGCCCTGGCTGTCGGTGAACTCGCGAGCCGGCTTGGTCACCAGGGTGAAGCCGTTGTAGTCCAGCCAGTCGACCAGCGGCCGGATCGGGGAATACTCCTCGTTCTCGGCGATGGCGGTGTAGTAATAGGCGCGCACCAGCAGGCCTCGCTTGCGGAACTCGTCCAGCAGCTTGCGGTAGTCGATTTCCAGGCCCAGGGCCTTGGCGGCGGAGAAGAAATTGGCCCCGTCGATGAACAGCGCCAGGCGCTCGGTCGGGTAGAAGGTCACGTGGTCAAAATTCCTTGAAAAATCAGTACGATCAAAATGGGCTGGATCAGGTGGTGGTGGTCGCCCTGGGCTGCAGCTTGCCCGGATCATACCCGAGTCGCGAGGCCCTGCTCGATGCCGCCGTGGAGGCCCTGGCGATCGAGGGCTTGAGCGTCGCGTCGCGTTCGGGGTGGTGGACCTCGGCCGCCTGGCCCGACCCGACCGCGCCGGCCTATCTGAACGGCGTCGTCCTGGTCGAGACCGCGGCGTCGGCGACTGAAACCCTGGCGGCGCTGCATCGCATCGAGGCCCGCTTCGGCCGCGTCCGGGCCGGGGCCAACGCGCCGCGCACCCTGGACCTGGACCTGATCGCCCATGGCCGTACGGTGCTGCGCGGCGCGGTGGTCGTGCCCCATCCCCGGGCCCACGAGCGCCTGTTCGTGATGGGCCCCTTGGCGCAGATCGCACCGGACTGGCGTCATCCGGTCAGCGGGCGGACGGCGGCGGATCTGGCGGCCGATGCGAGCGTGGGGGCGGACGCGACGCCCGTGGGCTGAGGCGGGGACACACACTCGCCCAACCGTCTCGATCCAGATCGATATGGCGTGGGGCGAGTGTGTGTCCCCATCGTCGCCCGCGGCGCGCCTTCCACATTGCCAAACTTTAATTCGCGCCCTGGCGAAGCCGGTTCGATAGTCCGCGCCAAATCGTGCTGAGCGCCTTCGCGCTCGCGCTCCTTGGGACTCCTTGCATGACCCTGACCCGTTCGCTGCTCGCCTGCGCCGCCGCTTGCGCGCTGCTGGCTTCCGCCCCTGCGTTCGCCGCCGACCTGAAGAGCGGCGTGGACAAGTYGGCCTTCGACACCACGATCAAGCCCGGCGACGACTTCTGGACCTACGCCAACGGCACGGCGATCAAGGCCAACCCGATCCCGGCCGACCGCAGCAGCTACGGCGTCGCCGTCCAGCTGATCGAGGAAGCGTCCAAGCGCACCGTCGACCTGATCCAGACCGCCGCCAAGACCGGCGGTTCGGCCGACGCCAAGAAGGTCGGCGACTACTACGCCAGCTACATGGACGAGGCGGCCATCGAGAAGGCGGGCCTGGCGCCGATGCAGGCGGGCCTGGCGCGGATCGCGGCGATCAAGACCCGCACGGATCTCGCCACCGTGCTGGGCGGCAACGTCCGCGCCGACGTGGACGCCCTGAACGCCACCGACTTCTACACCGACAACGTCCTGGGCCTGTGGGCCTCGCCGGCCTTCGACGACACCAGCAAGTACGCGCCGTTCCTGTTGCAGGGCGGCCTGGGCATGCCCGACCGCGASTACTACCTGWCCGACAAGGACGCGATGAAGACGATCCGGGCCAAGTACCTCGCCCACATCGTCAAGATCCTGACCCTGGGCGGCGTTCCCGACGCCGAGGCCAAGGCCGCCCGGATCATGGCCCTGGAGACCAAGCTGGCCCAGGCCTCGGCCAGCCGCGCCGACAGCGCCGACGTCCAGAAGGCCAACAACAGCTGGACCCAGGCCGACTTCGCCGCCAAGGCGCCCGGCCTGGACTGGAAGACCTTCTTCACCGCCGCCGGCCTGGCCGGCCAGCCGCGCTTCGTCGTCTGGCATCCGACCCAGGTCGTCGGCCTGGGCAAGCTGGCCGCCGACGAGAGCGTCGACACCTGGAAGGACTATCTGGCCTTCCACTATCTGGACCACTATTCGAACCTGCTGCCCAAGGCCTTCGTCGACGAGCGCTTCGCCTTCTACGGCCAGGCGCTGCAGGGCACGCCGCAGCTGTCGGCCCGTTGGAAGCGCGGCGTCAACTCGACCAACGCCGTGCTCGGCGAGGTGGTCGGCAAGCTCTATGTCGACAAGTACTTCCCGGCCCGGTCCAAGGCCGAGGTCGCGTCCATGGTCGACAATATCAAGGCCTCGTTCGTGCGCCGCATCGACGGCTTGGACTGGATGGCCCCGGAGACCAAGGCCGAGGCCCGCCGCAAGGTCGAGGTGCTGAAGGTCGGCGTCGGCTATCCCGACAAGTGGCGCGACTATTCGGCCCTGGCGATCGTGCGCGGCGACCCGGTCGGCAACGTCCAGCGCTCGGAGCGGTTCGAGACGGCGTACTGGATTGGGAAGCTGGGCAAGCCGGTCGACCGCGGCCAGTGGGTGATGACGCCCCAGACGGTCAACGCCGTGAACCTGCCGATGCTGAACGGCCTGAACTTCCCGGCCGCCATCCTGCAGGCCCCGTATTTCGACGCCGATTTCGACGCGGCGGCCAATTACGGCGGCACCGGCGGCACGATCGGCCACGAGATCAGCCACAGCTTCGACGACCAGGGCGCGCAGTTCGACAGCCAGGGCCGCCTGCGCAACTGGTGGACCCCGACCGACTACGAGCACTTCCAGAAGGCGGGCACGGCCCTGGCCGACCAGTTCGACGGCTACAAGCCGTTCCCCGACCTGGCCGTGAACGGCAAGCAGACGCTGAGCGAGAACATCGCCGACGTCGCCGGCCTGGCCGCGGCCCTGGACGCCTATCACGCCTCGCTGGGCGGCAAGCCGGCCCCGGTGATCGACGGACTGACCGGCGACCAGCGGTTCTTCCTGGCCTTCGCCCAGTCCTGGCGCGGCTATGACCGGCCCGAGGCCCTGCGCCAGCAGCTGGTCACCGACGGTCACGCGCCGGACGAGTATCGCGCCTCCACCGTCCGTAACCTGGACGCCTGGTACGCCGCCTTCGACATCAAGCCGGGYGACGCGCTGTACCTGCCGCCAGAAAAGCGCGTGAAGGTCTGGTAGGCAGGTCTTCCCATCGTCCCGGG
>NZ_JBFTZS010000258.1:0-6716 GCF_056406675.1 Caulobacter sp. P1_B12_2
GCGGCCGGCCGCGTTCTGACCCTGCTAGTGCAACAACAGCGCCGCGATCAGCAGGACCGCGAAGAACCCCGTGAAGTCGGTCAGGAAGGTCACGAAGATCGACGAGGACACCGCCGGGTCGCGTCCCATCTTGGCCAGGGCCAAGGGCGCCAGCACCCCGCCGGCCGCGGCCGTGAAGATATTGGCGATCAAGGCCAGGGCGACGATGATCGCCAGCTTGTCGTGATGGTCCGCCGGTCCGAAGAACAGATAGGTCGCCGTGCCCATGACCAGGGCCAGGGTGCAACCGTTGACGACGCCCACCCCCAGCTCGCGCAGGATGATCCGGCGGGCGTTGGCCGTGGTCAGCTCCTTGCTGGCCAGGGCGCGCACGGCCACGGCCAGGGTCTGGGTGCCGGCGTTGCCGCCCAGGGACGAGACGATCGGCATCAGGATGGCCAGGGCCACCAGCTGGGCGATCTCGCCCTGGAACACGGCCACGCCGCTGACGGCGATGGTCGCGGTGACCAGGTTCAGCAGCAGCCACGGCAGGCGGGCGCGGACGATGTCGACGACCGAGGCGTCGCGGCCGGCGTCGCTCACACCGGCCAGGGCCAGGATGTCTTCCTCGGCTTCCTCGCGGATGACCCCGACGATGTCGTCGACGGTGATCTGGCCCACCAGCCGCCCGCCGGCCTCGACGACCGGGGCGCTGATCAGGTGGTACTTGTCGAAGATGTAGGCGACCTCCTCCTGGTCCATCTCGACGGAGATCTCGGTCACCGCCTCCATGATCTCGGCCAGGGGGGTCTCCAGCTTGCTGGTCAGCAGCAGGCTGATCGGCAGGGCCCCGACCGGCGTATACGACGGGTCGACCACATAGACGTCGAAGAACAGCTCCGGCAGGTGGTCGCCGGACTCCCGGACGTGCTCGATGGTCTGGCCCACGGTCCAGAACTGCGGCGCGGCCAGGAACTCGCGCTGCATCAGGCGGCCGGCGGTCTCGTCCTCGTAGGCCAGGGCGGTTTCGATGGCCGCGCGGTCGGCGTGGTCCATGGCCGCCAGAACCTGGGCGCGCTTGCGATCGTCYAGGTCGTCGATGACGTCGGCGGCGTCGTCGGAGTCCAGTTCCTCCAGCGCACGGGCCAGGGTGACCGACGGCGTGGCCTCCAGGACCTCTTCRCGCAGGTTGTCGTCCAGCTCGGCGATGATCTCGCCCAGCCATTCGGGATCCAGGACCGGGATCACCTCTTCGCGGTAGTTGGCCGACAGGAAGCCCATCAGGTCGGCGACGTCGGCGGGCTCCAGGGCGTGGACCAGCTCGCGCAGCCGCGCGGTGTCGCCGCGATCGGCCGCGTCGATGACCATCTCGACATATTCGGGATTGAGGGCGTAGTCGTCGCCGAGCGCGAGGTCTTCCAGATCCTCGACAGCTTCGGGCCCAATAGCCTGAGGGTCGGGAATGAGCAGATTGTGGCGCGGATCGTCTGTCAGGTCGGTTGTTTCCCGGGACATTGGGACCTCCTGAGTTCGTAAGACGTGAGTCCTGCGCGTGACCTGAAGCTGCGAAGGGCCAAGCCCTTCCCCGGAAATGGTTAGAGCGCCCCTGGCGAGTCGGAAACCGATTTCGCCAAGCGCGCTCTAAGCCGTTGTCTCACCTGGTGCGGTCGAGAAGACTCGAACTTCCACGGGTTGCCCCACAGCGACCTCAACGCTGCGCGTCTACCAATTCCGCCACGACCGCTCGTGGTGAGGCGCGGCAGGTAGCAAACTGAGTTTGATTTGGAAAGAGCCGAGTTGCGATCCGGCGCGGTTCTTCAGGAAACGGGGGTTCAGCGCCGTTCCTTGACGCGTCGGACCAGCACGTACGGATCGTGGTCGTCGCCGGCGTAGTCCAGGAAGTCGATCTTCACCATCAACCCGTCGGAGACGAACCGCCCATCGACCCTGGCGCGGGTTTCCGAGGCCGGTCGGCCGGCCAGGTCCACGGTGCGATCGACATAGACGAAGCCCAGGCGGTCGCCGTCGATCCTGGCGGGAAACCGCTTCATGTCGAGGCACGCGCCTTCGCAGAGCGTGAAATCCACGGTCGGCGAGGGACCCTCGTTCACGCGGATGCGGATCCCGCCTTCGTCCCCTGTTTCCTCGGAGATCCGGACGTTCTCGTAGAGCCCGCTTCGCGAGGGCTTGGCCGCGAGCGCTTCCGGCGCGGCGGCGACGCCGCCCAGCACCGACAGGGCGGCTAGGATTCCGAGGACTTCACGCATGTCGCCTCCTATCGGTGGCGACGATCCTGGCCGGGTTCCGGCCAGGGAGCAACGGCGGTTTAGGTGCCGCCGGCCATGTAGTCGTAGACGTCGGCGGCGCGGGTCACCTGGATGGCGATGCGGTCGTCGCTGATCTGGATCTCGCCCCGGGCGATGGGGTGGTTGTTGGCCAGGATCCAGACCTCGTCATTGGTCTTGGCGTCCAGCGGGATCACCGCGCCGCGGCCCATGCGCAGCAGTTGCTGCATCGGCAGGATCGATCGCCCCAAAAGAACGGAGATCTCGACATTGACGGCGTTGACCTGGCTCACGAAGTAAGTCCCTGGATTTCACTCGCGACCGAGCTCGGCCGCGCGCCATCCGATGCAAGACTAAGGCCGTATGCTTGATCGCCCGTTAAACCTTGAAAATAAGGCGTTTCCGCTGCTGGGAGCGCCCGACGGCGCGCCGCCGGGGTGGGCGGTTTCGACCGGGTACGTGCCCTACCCGGCAGCCGTTGCCGCCATGGAGGCCCGCGCGGCCGCCATCGCCGACGGCACGGCGGGCGAACTGGTCTGGCTGCTGGAGCATCCGCCGCTCTACACCGCCGGCGTGTCGTCCAAGCCCGCCGACCTGATCGCCCCCGACCGCTTCCCGGTGTTCGAGAGCGGACGCGG
Source organism: Caulobacter sp. P1_B12_2 (assembly GCF_056406675.1). Classification (NCBI taxonomy): domain Bacteria; kingdom Pseudomonadati; phylum Pseudomonadota; class Alphaproteobacteria; order Caulobacterales; family Caulobacteraceae; genus Caulobacter; species Caulobacter sp. P1_B12_2. The sequence continues at coordinate 2,903 of NZ_JBFTZS010000258.1, forward strand.
CGGCCAGTTCACCTATCACGGCCCCGGCCAGCGGGTGGTCTATGTGATGCTGGACCTGACCAAGCGCGGCCGCGACGTGCGGGCCTTCGTCACGGCGCTGGAGGCCTGGATCATCGACGCCCTGGCCGCCTTCAACGTGACCGGCGAGATGCGCGAGGGCCGGGTCGGCGTCTGGGTCGAGCGCAAGGGCCCCGGCTGGTCGCGCGAGGACAAGATCGCCGCGATCGGCGTCAAGCTGCGCAAGTGGGTCAGCTTCCACGGCATCAGCCTGAACGTGGAGCCCGACCTGGAGCACTTCTCGGGCATCGTGCCCTGCGGACAGACCGAGCACGGGGTCACCAGCCTGGTCGACCTGGGCCTCCCGGTGACGATGGACGAGGCCGACGAGGCGCTGCGCGCCGGTTTCACGCGGGTGTTCGGGCCGGTCGAGACGGCGGAACCGCCGGTTTAAATTCTGTCCGCTCATCCCGGCGAACGCCGGGACCCAGATCCGTTGGCGGTGTGGATGACTGGAGGGACTCAGCGCTTCTAGCGTCCGCCTCAAAGCCATTCCATCTGGGTCCCGGCATTCGCCGGGATGAGCGGAATATCAAATGGCCTAGACGACACCGGCCGGCTTCAGCGGATTCGCCCCGTAGCGGTTGGCGCCCTGCTCGCCCGGCATCACGCCCAGCTCGACGATCGCCCAGACGACGATGCCCGCGAACAGGAAGTCGAGGACGTGCGTGGGCGTCGGCCAGACGGCGACCAGCGACAGCAGGATCAGCGCCGCCCACCAGCCCGACCGTCCCCGATCATGCAGGCGCTTGGAGAGCAGGCAGGTCGCGAAGAACAGCAGCGGCGGATAAAACAGCCAGCCGGTCAGCAGGTGGATGGTCATCCCCGTCGCCTCGTAGACGACGGCGAAGACGAACAGCGCGGCCGAGGCGATCAGGAACGGACCGCGCGCCGTCCGGCCAGAGGCCGACAGGAACAGGTCCCACCATTCCGCGCGATCGTTCATTCAGCAGGCCCCAGCGACTCCGATAGCCCGAACCTAGGCCGCGCCGCGGTCGTGCGAAAGACCTAGGCGAAGACTTCGGCCAGCGGATCGGCGGAGCCGATGCCCTTGGGCGACTTGCCATACGAATTGCGCCCTTGGGTGCCGTCCAGGAAGCCCAGTTCGACGAGACCCCAGATCCAGCCGACGATCGGCACCAGCCAGAAGAACGCCACCCAGCCGCCGCCCTTGTCGCGGTCGTGACAGCGCTTGAGGGCGATGGCGATGGAGATCCACAGCTGGGGCACGAACAGGATCAGTTGGGCGACATTGATGGCCCCGAAACCGTTCTGGCCCGTGTCGCCGGTCGTGGCGAAGACGATGGCCCCGATCAGGAACGAAACCACGTACTTGCCGATGATGATCAGCCAGTAGTCGCGGCGACGCATCCGTCCCTCGAAACCGAACAGCATCTGCATCAACGTCATCGAATCTTCCCCCAAGCTTGAGCTTGGGACATCACCACGCCTAGGCGAACTCCACCAGCACCTCGTCGGCGGCCACCGGGTCGCCGCCCTTGGCGTTGACGGCCTTGACCACGCCGTCGCGCTCGGCGCGGATGATGTTCTGCATCTTCATGGCCTCGAGCACGCAGACGACCTCGCCCTCGCGGACCTGCTGGCCGGTGACGACGTCCATGCTGACCACCAGGCCCGGCATCGGCGACAGCACCAGCTTGGAGGTGTCGGCGGCCTGCTTCTCGGGCAGCTTGTCATGCAGTTCGGCCGAGCGCGGGCTCAGGACCAGCACCTTGGCCTTGGCGGCGCGGTGGCGGATCGTGAAGCCCTCGGCGGCGGGGGTCACCTGGACCGTGAACGGCTTGCCGTCCAGCTTGCCCCGGAACACCGGCTTGCCCGGACGCCAGTCCAGGGTCTCCAGGTGCAGGGTGCGCCCCTCGCCGGTCAGCTCGACGGCCAGGTCGTCGCCTTCGCCCGACAGCGTCACCGGCCGCTTGGCGTGGCCCACGGCCACGACCCACGCGGTGCGGACGGGATTGCTCAGGCCGGCGTCCGTGTTGCGCGACCGGGCGGCGTAGACCCGCTGCATGGCAGCGCCCACGGCGGTCAGCAGGTCGATCTGCTCGGGCGTGGGATCCACGCCTTTGAAGCCGTCGGCGAACTCGTCCTTGATGTAGTTGGTCGAGATGACGCCCGAGCGATAGCGCTCCTGGTCCATCACGGCCGCCAGGAACGGGATGTTCTGGCCCAGGCCCTCGATGTGGAAGTCCTCCAGCGCCCGGCCCATGCCGTCGATCGCCGCCAGGCGGGTCGGCGCCCAGGTGCAGAGCTTGGAGATCATGGGGTCGTAGTACATCGAGATCTCGTCGCCCTCGCGGACGCCGCCGTCGTTGCGGACAACGTAGCCTTCATGCTGCCCCTCCTCCGGAGGGTCGTAGCGGACCAGGCGGCCGATGCTGGGCAGGAACTTGCGGTAGGGGTCCTCGGCGTAGATCCGGCTCTCGATGGCCCAGCCGTTGATCTTCAGGTCCTTCTGTTCGAAGGCCAGCTTCTCGCCCCAGGCCGAACGGATCATCTGCTCGACCAGGTCCAGCCCCGTGATCAACTCGGTGACCGGGTGCTCCACCTGCAGACGGGTGTTCATTTCCAGGAAGAAGAAGCTCTTGTCCTGGCCGGCCACGAACTCGACCGTACCGGCGCTGTCGTAGTTCACGGCCTTGGCCAGGGCCACGGCCTGGGCGCCCATGGCCGCCCGGGTGGCCTCGTCGAGCAGCGGGCTGGGCGCTTCCTCGATGACCTTCTGATTGCGGCGCTGGATCGAGCATTCGCGCTCGAACAGGTGGACGACGTTGCCGTGCTTGTCGCCCAGCACCTGGATCTCGATGTGGCGGGGGCTCTCGATGAACTTCTCGATGAAGATCCGGTCGTCCCCGAAGCTGGCCTTGGCTTCGGCGCGGACGGCCGGGAAGCCTTCCTCGACGTCCTTCTGGTTCCAGGCCACGCGGATGCCCTTGCCGCCGCCGCCGGCGCTGGCCTTGATCATGACGGGATAGCCGATCTGCTCGGAGATCGTCACGGCGTGGCCGGTGTCGTCGATCTCGCCGATGTGGCCCGGCACGCAGGAGACGCCGGAGCCTTGCGCGAACTTCTTGCTCTCGATCTTGTCGCCCATGGCGCGGATGGCGCCGGGGTTGGGACCGATGAACACCACGCCCTCGTCGGCGCAGCGCTGGGCGAAGCCGGCGTTCTCGGACAGGAAGCCGAAGCCCGGGTGCACGGCCTCGGCGCCGGTCGACTTGCAGGCGGCGATGATCTTGTCGGCCACCAGATAGGATTGGTTGGCGGGCGAAGGGCCGATGTGCACGGTCTCGTCGGCCATTTCCACGGCCAGGCTGTCGGCGTCGGCGTCCGAGTAGACCACGACGGTCTTGATGCCCAGACGGCGGCAGGTCTTGATCACGCGGACCGCGATTTCGCCCCGGTTGGCGATCAGCAGCTTCTTGAACATCCGGCCGTTCCCTACGCTTTTTGTCGTTTCTCGTTGTCTCGTTGGACAGGCACTAGCAGGCCGCCAGAGGTTTGCAACGGCGCCGCAGCGTGACATTGTCCATGACACCGGTTTCCCAAGGGCGGCCGCAATGAAGAGTGACGTTCAGCGCCCAGGGTTTCGTTCGCATTCGCGAGACGATTCCCCTGCCCGCCTGTTCGCACGACCTGAGAGGAAACCGTCGATGCTCCGTCCCGCCCTCGCGCTGCTGACCCTGGCCGCCGCCCTGGCCGCCGGCCCCGTCCTGGCCCAGACCGCCCCCGCCGCGAC
>NZ_JBFTZS010000259.1:0-6701 GCF_056406675.1 Caulobacter sp. P1_B12_2
GCACCGCCTCATGCGAGCCGAACACCAGCTCGATCGGGCGATCCGCCGGCAATCCCGCATAGAGCCGGGGCGCCAGGCGGTAACGCCCGAAGGCCGAGACCACGGCCAGGCGCAGCGGACGCAGGGCCGGGTCGGCGCGGCTCAGCCGGTCGCGGGTCCGTTCGACGTCATCGAGGGCCCGACCGACGGTCTCGAACAGGGCCTGGCCAGCGGCGGTCAGGCGCAGCGCCCGCCCCACCTTCTCGAACAGCGGCCGGCCCATCTCGCGCTCGAAGGCCTTCAGGTCGTGGTGGATGGCGGGCGGCGACTTGCCCAGGCGCGGACTGGCAGCGGCGATGCCGCCGGCCGCCGCCACCGCGTGGAACACCGCCGCACGGCGCAGATCGACATGTCGCATCGTTTCGCAATCCAGAACGAAGGCAAGATCCGTTCGAAATATTGCGGAACGGCGTTCGACGCTAGGTCTGCGCCTCCATTGAAGGAGACACGGATGACCTGGAAACACGCGACGCTGGCGATCGCCTTGGCGGTCGGTCTCGCGAGCGGCCCAGCCCGCGCCCAATCCATCGAAAGGATGGCCGAGCAAGCCGCCTTCCTGTTCACCTACGACGTCGATCGCGGCAAGGAGGCCGCCTTCGAGGCCGGCTACGCCGCGCATCTGCGGTGGCACGCCGCCCATGCCGACACCCTGCCGTGGTTCGGCTGGTACGTGACCAGCGGCCCGCGCACCGGCCTGTTCGTCGACGGGACCTTCGGCGTTCCGTTCGCGGCGATGGACGCCCGTCCCGATCCCGCCGGCGACGGCGCCGACATGGAGGCCCGCGTCCTGCCCTACGCCAAGGCTCGCGCCTATTCGGCCCATGTCCTTTGGTCCGCGCCCAGCACGGTCCGCAGCCTGGAGGCCCGCCAGCCCAGCCCGACGCTCGACGTCTACAGCCTGCGCGTCCCGCCGGGCGACGTCGCGGCCTTCGAGACCGCCCTGCTCGCCTCGGCCAAGTCCGGCAAGGGCGATCTCGGCTGGACTTGGTACCGCCTGGCGGGCGGCGGCGAGCTTGGGAGCTACATGGTGCTGGTCCCGCGCCGGGCCTGGGCCGACCTCGCCGGCCGTCCCGCCGATCTGGCGGGGCTGATGGCGGCGGCCTATGGCCCGGGCCAGACCCGTGCGGCCGGCCTGGTCCAAGGCGTCGAGGCCGAGACCTGGTCCTACCAGCCCAGGCTCAGCCGCCTGCCCTAGGCCTTGCACTCGCCGGTGGTCGCGACGCTGGCCCCCGCGGCGGCGGCGGTGCAGGCGCTGGCGTAGGTCTTGCCGTCGCAACCGCAGACCGGAGCGTAGATCATCGTGCACATCTGTGGCGCCTTGCGGCAGGTCCCCGCGCCGTCGGCGACGTGGCACTGGCCAGCCGGCATCTGGCAGACCAGGCCCGAGGCGCACTGGAAGCCCGCGAAGCCGCCGCACATGCCGCCCTCGGCTACCGGGGTCCGGGCGTTGGTCGGCGGCGGCGAGGATGGGCCGGAAGGCGCGGCCGCGGTGCAGCTCAGCAGCGCCAGGGAAGCCAGGAGGATCGTCAGGGGGCACCAGGTCATCGACGGTCTCCAAGTGGGGGTCAGATGCAGCCCGCATCCTGGCATGCGCCGCCCAAGCCGGGCAAATCCACCGCCGGCCCAGCTTTCCACCCCTTTTCTTCGCGAGCCGCGCGGCCCATACGGGGCGCTCCCGCCGAATCGACGCATGTTCCCGTAATGTCCTCCAAAGACGACCCTAACGCCTCCTTCTCGCTGTTCGGCGACGACGCCCTGTCGCCGCCGCCCGCATCGCCCTTCCCCGCCCGCGAGCCGCATCCCGAGCCCGCGCCGCGTCCGGCCGCCCCGCCGCCGCCCGCAGCGCCGAGCGCCCGCAGCGCCACGGCGGCGTCTCCCGACGCCTACGACGCCAGCTCGATCGAGGTGCTCGAAGGCCTCGAGCCCGTGCGCATGCGTCCCGGGATGTACATCGGCGGCACCGACGAGCGGGCCCTGCACCACCTCTTCGCCGAAGTGCTGGACAATTCGATGGACGAAGCCGTGGCCGGCTTCGCCAAGACCATCGAGGTCAAGTTCGACGCCGACGGCTATCTGTCGGTCAAGGACGACGGGCGCGGCATGCCCGTCGACGAGCACCCCAAGCATCCGGGCAAGTCGGCCCTGGAAGTGATCATGACCGTCCTGCACGCGGGCGGAAAGTTCAGCGGCAAGGCCTACGAGACCTCGGGCGGCCTGCACGGGGTCGGCGCCAGCGTCGTCAACGCCCTGTCGGAGCTGGTCGAGGTCACCGTCTGGCGCGACGGCTTCGAGCACCGCCAGAGCTTCGCGCGCGGCAAGCCGCTGGGCCCGGTCGAGAAGATCCAGCCCAGCAAGAAGCGCGGCACGATGGTGCGCTTCAAGCCCGACGACCAGRTCTTCGGCGAGGGCTGCGGCTTCAAGCCGGCGCGCCTGTACCGCATGGCCCGTTCCAAGGCCTATCTGTTCCGCGGCGTGCAGATCAAATGGTCCTGCGATCCGTCGCGGATCCAGGACCAGACCCCGGCCGAGGCCACCTTCCACTTCCCCAACGGCCTGGCCGATTTCCTGGCTGAGCGCACCAAGGGGCTGGAGCTGGTCACCCCAGACAGCTTCTCGGGCCGCATCGAGCGCCAGGGCGAGGCCGGCGCGGTCGAGTGGGCCATCGCCTGGACGCCGCGCGGCTTCGGCGAGCACGACGGCTTCATGCAGTCGTACTGCAACACCGTGCCGACCCCCGAGGGCGGCACCCACGAAAGCGGCCTGCGCGCCGCCCTGACCCGGGGCCTGAAGTCCTACGCGGAACTGAAGGGCGAGAAGCGCGCGGCGATCATCACCGCCGACGACGTCATCGCCCAGGCCGGCGCCCTGATCTCGGTGTTCATCAAGAACCCGGAATTCCAGGGCCAGACCAAGGAAAAGCTGTCGTCGAGCGAAGCCCAGCGCTTCGTCGAGAACGCCCTTCGCGACCCATTCGACCACTGGCTGACCGGCAGCCCCAAGGCCGCCCAGGCCTTGCTGGAGTTCGTGATCGAGCGCGCCGAGGAACGCCTCAAGCGCCGCAAGGACAAGGAAGTCAGCCGAGCCTCGGCCACCCGCAAGCTGCGCCTGCCCGGCAAGCTGGCCGACTGCGCGGCCGGGGCCGTGGACGGCGCCGAGCTGTTCATCGTCGAAGGCGACTCGGCCGGCGGCTCGGCCAAACAGGCCCGCAATCGGCGGAACCAGGCGATCCTGCCCCTGCGCGGCAAGATCCTCAACGTCGCCTCGGCGACGGGCGAGAAGTTCAGCGCCAACAAGGAACTGTCGGACCTGATGCTGGCGCTCGGGGCCCAGGGCGGCAATCGCTACAAGGAAGAGGATCTGCGCTACGAGCGGATCATCATCATGACCGACGCCGACGTCGACGGCGCCCACATCGCGTCGCTGCTGATCACCTTCTTCTACCGGACCATGCCGGACCTGATCCGCCAGGGTCACCTGTTCCTGGCCCTGCCGCCGCTGTATCGCATCAGCCATGGCGGCAAGAGCGCCTACGCCCGTGACGACGCCCACAAGGACGAGCTGCTGGCCACGATGTTCAAGGGCAAGAAGCCCGAGATCGGTCGCTTCAAGGGCCTGGGCGAGATGATGGCCTCCCAGCTCAAGGAGACCACCATGGACCCGGCGGTGCGCACCCTGGCCAAGATCACCCTTCCCCGCTCCGAGGAAGCCGTCGAGGCCCTGGTCGAGACCCTGATGGGCCGCAAGCCCGAGCTGCGCTTCCGCTTCATCCAGGAAAACGCCGAGTTCGCGGCCGACGATCTGGATCTGTAGGACATGGCGCCTTCCCTCCCCTCAGGGGGAGGGAAAAGTGCGACCTATAAAATAATCTGACATTTCAGATTTGCGCCACTCAAGCAGCGCTAAGTCCTCAAATGAATTCGACTTTTCGCGCTTTCAAAAGGTGTGATCGCTCGATTTTTGACCGATTTGTCGACCTTTTTTGCTTTTCCCGGACGCTTTTTGAGCAGAAGCAAGGTTTCGAACTCGATTTCGAGCCGAGCCCCTTGTGGTTTCGACACGAGGTCGAACCGAGCGACGCCCCGAGACGTCGCCGAAACCAGGGAAGACAGTCCATGAAGACCCTCGTCGCCTCGACCGCCGCAGTCCTTCTCCTCGCCAGCGCCTCGTTCGCCGTCGCCGCCCAGGTGGAGACCGAAACCGTCAGCATCCCGGTCTCCAAGGCCAAGCTGAACCTCAACAACCCGCAGGACGCCCAGCGCATGATGCGCCGCATCAACGTCGCGGCCCTGCAGGCCTGCGGCGCCGACGCCCACAGCTTCCCCGACGTGAAGCGCGCCGTGGCCGCCTCGCCCTGCCACCGCGACGCCGTCGCCGGCGCGGTGACCCAGCTGAACAGCAACCAGGCCTCGCTGACCGTCACTGGCGTTCGCAACCGCTAGGACCGTTTCTCCCCCGCCAAGAGGGGAAGTGTCGGCGAAACGCCCGGAGCCGAGCTCCGGGCGTTTTGCGTTTCGGCTCCTAGAAGATGATGTCGCCACCTGACAGACTCGTCACTTGATCGAGCGTGGCGATCAGGTGGTGGCCGCCGTCATAGTCGAAATAGACCTGCAGTCCGTCGGTGGACGCCGTCGTGCTCCAAGTTCCCGCCTCATGGTCAGCGTGAAGCGACGACAGGTCGAGCTTGTCCCCGCCAGCCGTGAAGTCGGTGATGACGTCCACGGCGTCGCTCAAGCCGTGGAACACGAAGGTGTCGGCCCCGCCGCCGCCGGTGAGCAGGTCGAAACCGCCCCCCCCCTCGATATAGTCCGCGCCGCTGCCGCCGATGATCCAGTTGGCTGAGGCGTTGCCCACCACGGTCGCGCCGCTGCTCGTCGTGATCGTGGCGTTTTCGACCTGGGCGTCGAGGACGTAGCGGCTGGCCCCGATCAAGGCCGTATCGACCCCGCCACTGCCGAATTCCAGGATGCGGTCGCCGGCGTTATCGAGCAGGTAAGTGTCGTCCCCCGCACCGCCCTTCATTAAATCCGCGCCGCCGCGACCGTCGATGCGGTCGTTGGCGGCCGTGCCGCTGATCACGTCGAACTTCGAAGTGCCGGTGAAGGTCGCCGTCGTCGCGCCGCCTGCGACGATCGTGGTCACCAGCGAGTCGAAATCGAAGTCGGCCGCCGTCAGATTGGCGGCCGTGACGTCCTTGAGGGTGAGCGTGTGGCCGCCCTTGAAACGTAGCACGGTGTTGCTCCCCGATTGGCTCAACGAGGCAGACAGTTCCGCGAAGCTGGCGAAATCGTCGCCGGCCAGAACGATCCTATCCCCGGAGGCAAAGTCGGAAACCTGGCCGGAGCCGTCGGTTAACACCATAAAGACATCGGCGCCGGCGCCGCCGGTCATGAAGTCCGACCCGCCAGCGCCCACGATCGTATCCGCGCCGGCGCCGCCGATCAGCATGTTGGCGAGACCGTTGCCGAAAAGGGTCATCGCCGAGCCAGTTCTGGCTATCAGGTTCTCGACGTTGTCGCCCAACTGATAGCGGGCGTCATAGAGCCAGACTGTGTCGATGCCAGCCGAGGCGTCTTCTACGACGACGTCGCTGGCGCCGGAGGCGACATAGGTGTCGTCACCCGCGCCGCCGGTCATCGTGTCAGTCCCGGTGGCGCCGTTGACGTAGTCGGCGCCGGCTGTGCCCGTCAGGCTGTCCGCGCCGCTGGTGCCCACGAAGCTGTTCGTCCAAGCCTGGCTTTCCGCCCAAGGCGTCGGAGCCGGCGGGACAGGAACCGTCGTCCAGAGCTCGACCGGATCCGGCCCCACATCGCCCTCCCAGGCGATCGGGCCGTTGCCGGTGGCGACAATGTTGTTGTTATTGCCCGCGTCGATGCGCGTATCCGATCGGGCACCGACCGTYGTGTTGCCCGTAATCGTGACGTCGGACGAATAATGAACCGTCTCGGCCTCTCGATAGCCGGTGGTTACATAGACAGCCCACGGTTTTTGGCTGTTCGAAGCCAGATAGTTGCCAGTAATCTCGACGTCGATAGCCCCACGCACGCTGACAGGTTGCTTGCCGACATTGACGATCTTGTTGCCTCTGACCTCGACGTCTTTAGCCTCGTAGGTCGCGCCGGGCAGCATCCAAGTGTCCCCCGTCACGCCGCCGGCCGAAATGCCGTCGCCCGTGACGTCGTGGATGTAGTTGTCCGAGATCGTGATGTCGGTCGACCCGCCCTTGGCGAAGATCGCCGCGGTCGTGTTGTGAAGGTTGTAGATTTCATTGCGCGAAATGACGCCGTTCTGCACGCCGAGGACATCGATGCCTTCCTCGGCGCCGATGTCGTGGACGACGTTGTCGAGGATGTAGGCGTTGTTCGCTTGACCAACCTTGATGCCGTCGTGCGCCGCGCCGCTGACGACGTTGCCCTGGATCACCACATTATTGACAAAGTTAGTGAAGTCCTGGCCGCTCTGACTGAATTGAATGCCGTCATAGCCGCCGCTGACGTCGAAGTTCTTGATCACATAGTTGTCGACGCCCAACGCCTGGATCACCGGCTTGTCGTCGTTCGCGCCCACGATCCTGGCAGCTTGCGGTCCGTCGGCCGACACGAGCCAGATCGGCGCATCCGCTGTGCCACTGGCGGTGTGAGGGATCTTCACGCTCTCCACATATG
>NZ_JBFTZS010000260.1:0-6679 GCF_056406675.1 Caulobacter sp. P1_B12_2
CGAGTCGGCCTCGGCCTTGAAGGCGAAGACCGACTGCAGGACGCCGAGGATCAGGACGGGCAGGAGCGCAAGGAACAGCGCGGCGGCCAGCCGGACCCGGATGGATCCGACCGCGCCGGCGCCTCGGCCGAGGAAAGACTTCACCGCAGAGTGCTCAGTCTCTCCGCGTCAGCCAGGATGGCGTACATGGCGTCGCCGGCGGCGCCGCCGTCGCGGTCATAGGCGCCGGCTTCGAGAATGGCCTGCAGGGCGCGCCGCGCCCGGCTGACCCGGCTCTTCACCGTGCCGACCGCGCAACCGCAGATCTCGGCGGCTTCCTCGTAGGCGAAGCCGCCGGCTCCAACCAGGATCAAGGCTTCGCGCTGTTCAGGCGGCAGCATGGCCAGGCTGAGCCGCAGCTCGTCCAGGGCCACCGGGGCCTCGGGATCGTCGACCGCCACCAGGGTGCGTTCGGCCGCTTCCTGGTCGAGCTGGCTCTGACGCCAGGAGCGTCGCTTCTCGGAATAGAATTGGTTGCGCAGGATCATGAAGGTCCAGGCCTTCATGTTGGTGCCGAGCTGGAAACTGGCGCGAGCGTCCCAGGCCTTCATCATGGCGTCCTGCGCCAGATCGTCGGCCGCGGTGGGATCACCGGTCAAGGTCCGGGCGAAGGCGCGGAGATGTGGGATGAGCGTGACGAGCTCTTTCTTGAAGGTCGCGTCACGGGCCGGATCGAAGGGCGAGCGGCCGACTTGCGCTTCGCTCATGCTCAACGGTCTCCCGAAGGCTTCTCGGCCTTGCGCAGGATGTCCAGAAACTCGTCCGGCACCGGCTCGTTCACGACCTCGTCGAACATCTGACGAAGCTTGACGCCGATAGCCTGCTGACGGAGCCGTGCTTCATCGAGCGCGGCCGCCCCTTTGCGGTGATCTTCCATGGGTACGTGTTCGATCATGTCCTCGACACCGACAAGACGCGGCGCCCGCCCCCTTTGGCCGAATGAGAGTACGCCGGATGACAACGTCGGATTCCCTATGGGGTTCCACAAGCTTGAGCATATGATGGCAAAATTCTTCGGACTTCGGAACCTGCCATGGAACCGGGGCCTAAGGGTCGCGTTTATGTTCGGATGGCCGAACGGCGTAGCTTCACCGCACCGCAGGTCTTTTTGTATCCGAAGACACTCACACGGGAGGGGTCATGAGTCTTCTTGCCCGGCTGGCGCCGCATTTGCCTTATGTTCGTCGCTATGCCCGCGCGCTGACCGGCGACCAGACGACTGGCGACCATTATGTTCGCGTCGCGCTCGAGGCCCTGGCGGCCGGCGAGCGGTCGCTGGACGCCAATCTGTCGCCGCGCGTTGCTTTGTACCGCGTTTTCCACGCCATCTGGCTGTCCTCGGGCGCCCAGTTGGAAGCCCGTCGCGATGACTCGATCAACGCGGCCGACGACGCGTCGCAACGCCTGATGAGGATCGCCCCGCGCTCCCGGCAGGCGTTCCTGCTCACCGCCCTGGAAGGCTTCACGCCGACCGAGGCGGCTCAGATCCTCGACTGCGATTTCGGCGAGGTCGAACGCCTTATCGCCGAGGCCCAGAGCGAGATCGACGCCGAACTGGCCACCGAAGTCCTGATCATCGAGGACGAACCGGTGATCGCGGCCGACATCGAGGCCCTGGTTCGCGAACTGGGACATGACGTGATCGACATCGCCGCCACCCGCGGCGAGGCTGTCGACGCGGTGACCCGTCGCACGCCCGGCCTGGTGCTGGCCGACATCCAGCTGGCCGACGGCTCGTCGGGCATCGATGCGGTCAAGGACATCCTGGCGCGTCTCGACGTGCCGGTGATCTTCATCACCGCCTTCCCCGAACGCCTGCTGACCGGCGAGCGTCCGGAACCGACCTTCCTGATCACCAAGCCCTTCCAGCCGGAAACGGTGAAGGCGGCGATCGGCCAGGCGCTGTTCTTCCATCCGCGCCGGACCCAGAAGGCGGCCTGATCCCGATCAGGCGCCGAAACGATCAAGGCCCCGGTTTTCACCGGGGCCTTTTTCTTGTGCGCTGTGCTCGACGTCGCCGAACGGACTAGCCGGCGGGCGTCTGCTTCACCGGCGCCTGCTCGGTCGAGTAGCGTTCGGCTTCCTGCGTGGTCTTGGCGCCGTTGTTGTGCTCGACGCCGGCCAGGTCGCCCGAACGGAGGCCCCAGGCCCCGAACAGGGCGGCGGCGGCCAGCACGGTCGAGATGATCAGCATCCAGAAGACGTGCTTGCCCCAACGGCCCTGGCGAGCGCGGGTCGCGTTGACGGCGGGATGATGTTGTTCGAGGTCGGCGGGCATTGGAAGGCCTCCTTATCGGGCGGCGAAATAGGCCCCCGCGTTCGACGTCGCCGAACCGCTGGAAGCGAGGTTGTCGTTGAAATGCTGGAGAACGCCCGCCGACGCCGCGACGGCGGCGATCACCGCCAGAGCCGTCATGCGGTTGCGTCGGGTCTTCTCTCGGCGCGTCGCCGCGCGCTCGAAAACCATTCCACCGTGCTCGGCTTGATAGGTGCGGATCACGACGTTGCTCCCCAGTTTCAAGGCCACGCGGCCTTCAGGAAATCAACGTGTCGCCTCCGGCGCCGTTCCCTCCGGCCTTTGCCGAAAGGGGTTCAGGCGACGTCGCAAAAATAATCGCGGAAAAGGCGAAAAAAGTTTCGTCGGGCGGGAACCGCCTTGGAGAAGCGACGTTTTCAAAATTGCGGAGGCGGCGACGCCCCCCCGACTTGAGGCTGGTGCAAACCAGCCTGCTGCCTCCGCACCCCAAGCCTTTCAGGCGGACCCATTCGGGCCCGCCTTTTTAATGCGCGGAACCGGCCGTGGCGACGGCTAGTGCAGCTTGCCGTCCAGGTCGAACCGGATGTCGGCCCGCCGCCGCAGGGGGCGCGCCTCGCCCTCGCTGTTGGTCGCGCCCACATCGCCGGCCGCGCCCACGTCGAACTCGACGTTGCCGTAGCCGATCTTGGCGAGGGCGCGCGTGACGACGTCGGCCCGTTGCTTGGACACCGCCAGGCTGGCGTCGGGCGAGCCGACAGAGTCGGCCAGACCGATCACCCTGACCGAGGCGACCTTGCAGCCCGTGGCCAGGGCGTCGGCGCCCTTGAGCACCGAGCGCGCCTCGTCGGTCAGCTTGGCCGACCGGCTCTCGAAATAGATCTGGACCGAGAAGTCCTCGCAGCTGGGCGCCACCTGCACGATCTGTGACCGCGACTTGGGCCAGGGACTGCTTGTCGTGCACCCCGCCAACAGGCCGCCCAGCGCCACCGCGCCGACCATCGCCAATCCGACCTTCTTCATCGCTTGCCCTCTCTGACGTCACGGCGCGCAAAAGGCGGCCGACACAGGTCGACCGCCTTCTGAAGATTTCTGGCTTGGCCCGACTTAACGGGGGCTGCCGTCTTCCCAGTAGTAACGACCGCTGCGCGAGTCGTAGTAGTAATACCGTCCGGCGCGCTCGTCATAGTACTGACGGCGATTGACGTTGGTCGCGCCGCAGCCGCCGTCCTCGCGGCAGCCCTTCACGGCGCCGACGGTGCCGCCCAGGGCCGCGCCGACAGCGGCGCCCGTGGTGGCGCTGCCGCCGCCCACATTATTGCCGACGATCGCACCCGCCAGGGCGCCCAGAGCCGCCCCACCGGCGGCGTTGCGTTCGGTGTTGCCGGTGGCGGTGCAAGCACTGGCCAGCACGCCGACGCCCAAGAGGGCGATCAAGGTCTTGTTCATCGTGGCTCTCCGTTCGAGCTTGTCCCAGGCAGGCAAACGGCCGCGCCACGCCAACGGTTCCGGGAACTCTCGACAAGCGCCGCCGTTTCTCGTCTCGAATCTTCTTTCGCGCATCCGCGCCCGGGCTCCAAGCCCTCGCCCTCCTTTGGAATTTCGCATGCGTGTGGAAGTCGTCACCAACATCGCTTCCGGCTCGGTGGGCAAGGACGCCCCCGCCCAGGCCGAGGCCATCCTGGCCGAACACGGCGTCACCGGGCGGGTCCACGCCCCCAGCGAAGGCGAGCTGAACGCCTGCCTGCGCGCCGCCATCGACTCCAAGCCCGACGCCATACTGGTGGTGGCCGGCGACGGCACCGCCCGGGCGGCCGCCGAGATGGCCGGCCCCGACGGCCCGATGATCGCGCCCCTGCCCGGCGGCACCATGAACATGCTGCCCCACGCGCTGTACGGCGCCATCCCCTGGCCCGAGGCCATGGCCAATTGTCTGAAGGGCGGTCAGGAACGGATGGTCTCGGGCGGCGAGATCAACGGCCGGCTGTTCTTCGTCGCCGCCATCCTGGGCAGCCCCGCCCTATGGGCCGAGGCGCGCGAGGCCGCGCGGGCGGGCCGCGCCGACCTGGCGCTGCTGCGCGCCCAACGCGCCCTGCGCCGGGCCTTCTCCAGCCGCCTGCGCTACGTGCTGGACGGTCGCCCCAAGGGCAAGACCGAGGCGCTCAGCCTGCTGTGCCCTCTGGTCTCGGCCGGTCTCCACGCTGATGAACAGGCCCTGGAGGCCGCCGCCCTCGATCCCGCCAACGCCCTCGACATCTTCCGCCTGGGCGTCAACACCGTGACCGGCAACTGGCGCAACGACCCCTCGGTGATCGTCGGGCGCTGCCGGATCGGCAAGGTCTGGGCCGGCGGCCGGATTCCTGCCATTCTCGACGGCGAGCCGGTGCGGCTGGACGACACGGTCAGCATCCGCTTCCGCCCCAAGGCCTTCCGCGCCCTGGTTCCCGCCGACGGAATTCCCGATTGATGACGTCCCTCAAGCTGGTCCAGGTGTCAGACCTCCATTTCGGGGGCGAGCACAAGGCCGCCATCGAGGCCGCCGTCGAGCGCATCCACGCCGAACAGCCCGACCTGGTGATCGCCGCCGGCGACCTGACCAAGGACGGCAAGGTCGAGGAGTTCGACGCCGCCCTGGCCTGGCTGGACCGCCTGCCCTTCCCGCGCATCGTCACGCCCGGCAATCACGACACCCCCTTCGTCGGCCCGCGCGAGATCCTCACTCGGCTGGCGACGCCCTGGCGGCGGTACGAAGATCGGTTCGGCGAGCGGATGAACAGCGACTGGGACGACCCGCGCGCCACGGTCGTGACCCTCAACTCGGCCCGCGCCTTCCAGCTGCGCTTGAACTGGTCGAAGGGGGCGGTGTCGCGTCGCCAGGTCCGCGAGGTCTGCGCCGACCTGAAGGACGCCGCGCCGGGCGCCCTGAAGATCGTGGTCTGCCATCATCCGCTGATCGAGATGCTGGGCGGCCCGATGACCGCAAAGGTGCACGGCGGCACGGCGGCCGCCCAGGCCTTCTCGCACGCCGGCGTCGACCTGGTCCTGACCGGCCACATCCACGCGCCGTTCGTCCATCCCTATCCGTTTTCGGACGGCTGCACCCAGGCGGTGGGCTCGGGGACGCTGTCGGTGCGCGAACGCGGCGTGCCGCCCAGCTTCAACCTGATCGAGGTCGACGACGTCGACATCCGCATCACCGCCCTGGCGTTCGAGCGGACCCAGTTCGTGACGTTTCGGACCTGGTCGGTGCCTCGCCGCTGCGCGTTGCGGGCCGGAAGCGAAAACGGCGCGACCGAGGTCGCGCCGCTCCAGGTCTAGAACTTCGAAGCCGCTTAGGCGGGTTCGGGATAGGTCCAGGCCGCGCCCTGGCCCTTGGCCGCGGCGAACTGGGCGTCGGCGAACGCCCAGTTGGGCAGGACGTCGAACCAGGCTTCCAGGAAGCCTTTCCGGTTGTTCTGGTGGTCCAGATAGTAGGCGTGCTCCCAGACGTCGCAGACCAGCAGCGGGGTGATCCCGTCCTTGGTCAGGGTGTCGTCGGCGTCGTGGGTGGAGAGGATCACCAGCTTGCCGCCCTGGACGGCCAGCCAGACCCAGCCCGAACCGAAGTGGCCGACGCCTTCGGCGACGAACTTTTCCTTCAGGCCGGCCAAGTCGCCGAACGCTTCGGCGATGGCGGCGGTCAACTCGGTCGAAGGACCGGCCTTGTCGACGCTCATGCAGTCCCAGAAGAACGCGTGGTTCCAGGCCTGGGCGGCGTTGTTGAACACCTTGCCGGGACCCGCTTCGCGGATCACCGCCTCCAGCGGGCGCTTGTCGCCCTCCGGCAGCAGGCCGTTCAGCGCGTTCACATAGGCCGCGTGATGCTTGTCATGGTGGAAATGAAGCGTGTTGGCCGAGATGGTCGGCTCAAGGGCTTCATAGGCGTAGGGGAGGTCGGGGAGTTTGAACATGGTGGCTCCAGGGCAAGACGCCCCCGGAAGATGGGCGGGGAGGCCCAGAAAACCAGAGGCGGGAAAAGATCGTCTTGTCGAAAGACGCTAGCGCGGCGGAGGCTTCTGCGAATCCAGCAGCGCCTTGGCGACGATCGCCGCCAGGGCCGGATTGCGGAAGGCGATGACGCCCGCCGCCAGGCCGGCGCCGATGGTCAGGATCGGACGATCCTTGACCATTTCGATGGCCTTCTCGGCGAAGGCGAAGGCGTCCGGCGCGACGGCGGCCGCCGGGTGGGCTTTGTCCTCGGCCTTCAGAGCGGCTAGCAGGCCGGCGATCCCGACAATCGCCGCGGCGACCGCCGCGACCACCGCCGCCGAGCCGGCCGCGCCGAGGTGGGGCTGCAGCACCGCGAACAGCGCGAAGGCGGCGGCGAACACGCTTACAGCAGCGGCC
>NZ_JBFTZS010000261.1:0-6669 GCF_056406675.1 Caulobacter sp. P1_B12_2
GTCTTGGGCATCTCGTCTTGGGCATCTCTTTTTCCTCTTTTTCGCTGTCATCCCGGACAAGGCCCGAAGGGCCGCAGATCCGGGACCGCCGGAAGCTCTGAGTTCACGCGTCGGTCCCGGATCTTCGCGCTGCGCGCTCGTCCGGGATGACAGGTTTTGTAATGGCTACTCCCGTTGCCCCACCGCCCCCTTGAAGTCCGTCGTGGTCGACACCCAGCCGAAGAAGGTCTCGATGTTGTAGAGCGTCGCCTTCTGCACGAAGTCGGGACCGGCCTGGTGGGTGGCGTCCTCCAGCACGGTGCCGAAATATTCCAGGAAGAAGCCGTCGCGCAGGGTCGACTCCACGCAGACGTTGGTGGCGATGCCGACGAACACCAAATGGCGGATGCCGCGCGAGCGCAGCACGCTGTCGAGCTGGCTGTTGAAGAAGCCGCTGTAGCGGGTCTTGTGCAGCTGGATGTCGCCGGGCTGGGGCTTCAGGTCGTCGACCAGTTCGTAGTCCCACGTGCCGCGGGCCAGCAGCTTGCCCTGCAACTCGGGCCGGGCGCGCATGGTCTTCAGGGCGTTGGACTTGTGCCAGTTGGGCGAGCCGGGGCCGCCGGCCTCGACATAGTCGCTGTCCCAGCCGTTCTGGAAATAGATCACCGGCATGCCCGCGCCGCGCGCCACGTCCAGCACGCCCTTGATCTTGTCGATCACGGCGGCCGCGCCGCTGATGTCGAAGCCGGCCAAGTCCAGATAGCCGCCGGGGGATGCGTAGGCGTTCTGCATGTCGATGACGATCACCGCGGTCTTGTCGACCGGCAAGGCGATGGGCTCGGGCCGGGCCGGCAGCATCAGGGTCTCGGGTGTCGTCATGCGCTCATGCCTCGAAGGTGAGCGACGCAGGTAAGACCATCGCGGGGCGGCGCGCAATCGATCGATGACCGCCGATACGCGATTGCCTCCGGGGCGCCCAGGTCTTGGGCTAATTCAGAAACGACTTACTAAATCTCGACCTTTGCCCGCGCCCTATCGACAAGTCTTCGAGCCATCCCCTTCAACCGTCATTCCCGCCCTTGTGGCGGGAACCCCTTTATCCGCCGCAAGGGCAGGGGTGTGGCGCGTCGGCGCGCCAAGGCGCTTCACTGTCGGCTGAACCAGGGGTTCCCGCCACAAGGGCGGGAATGACGGGGAGATTTGGGAGCGTTCGTGAACTCTCCCTGCTACGCGTCCGCCTTCCCCTCGGCCTCTTCCTTGCGGGTCGGCGGCAGCGACAGGGTCAGGACGCAGACCAGGCCGCTGGGGCGGTAGTCGACCCGGGCCTCGCCGGCCAGGTCGGACTTCAGGCTGGCGGCGATCAGGCGGGAGCCGAAGCCCTTGCGGGCGGGCGGCGACACCGGCGGGCCGCCGCGCTCCTCCCAGTGCAGGGTCAGCCGATGCGGCGCGGCGGGATCGATGTGCCAGACGACGGTCACCGATCCCTCGGGCAGCGACAGGGCGCCGTACTTGACCGCGTTGGTGCCCAGCTCGTGGAACACCATCGACAGGGCCAGGGCGGCGTTGGGCGTCAGGGCCACCGGCGGCCCGGCCAGGACCGTGCGGTCCAGGTAGGGCTCGAGGGTCTCCTCCAGGATCTCCTTGAGGTCCGCGCCTTCCCAGACGCTCTGGGTCAGCAGGTCGTGGGCCCGGGCCAGGGCCATCAGGCGCTCGTTGAAGGCATGCAGGCCGGGCGTGTCGTCGGGACGGCCCAGGCTTTGCCGGGCCAGGGACTGCACCGTGAACAGGGTGTTCTTCACCCGATGGTTCAGTTCGTTGATCATCAGCTGCTGGCGCTGGTGGGCGCGCAGCTCCTCGGCCTCGCGGGCCCGCAGCTGGGCGGAGGCGTCGTGCAGGGCCGCGCGGACCTCGGCGATCTCGCGGAAGCGGTCGGGGACGAGGGGAATCTGATCGCCGGCCGCCACGGCCTTGGCGTCGGCGCCCAGGCCGCGCACCGCGACCGAGATCTCCCGCGAGACCACCAGGGCCACGCCCGCGCCGATGATCAGCAGCAGGACGCTGGCCATGGTCAGCCAGCCCACCGACGACCAGTTTGCCCGGCTCAGCTCGGCGCGAGGCACGCCGACGATGAACGACCAGCCGCTGCTCGATGAGCGGCTGAAGGCCGAGAGGGTGGGCGTGCCGTCCAGCGTATGGCTCAGCGTGACCCCCTCGCTGCCCCGGGCCATGGCCTTGCGCATGTCCACGCTGGCCTGGCGCCCCAGGAAGCGGTCCGCGTCCCGCGAGCGCGCCACCAGCGAGGCGTTGCGGTCGACGATGCTGGCCGTCCAGCCGCGCGGGATGTTCTGGGCGGCGAAGATCGACGAGAAGGCCCTGGGCGACTGCTGGTAGGCCAGGTCGTAGAGCTTGCCGTCGACGATGACCGGCATGTCGATCGACACGAAGGGCTGGAACGGATCGGTTGGCTTGGGCAGCACCAGGTTCGACACCGACGTGCGGCCGGCCTGGATGGTCCGCCAGCGATAGTCGGGCAAGGCCGCCTTGGGCGGCGGCGCGCCCGCCGGCAGCTGCGTGTTGACCAGTTGCCGCTCGTTGTCGAGCAGCACGATCCAGCCGTCGCCGCCCCGAACGGCGGCCCGGGCCTGGCGCTCGAATGCGGGAAGGTCGCCGGAGATCAGGGCGGGCGAGACGGCCAGGGTCTGCAGCACGCTCTGGCCCTGGCCGATCTGGCGGTCGGTGGCCAGCAGCAGGGCGCGGGTGGTGGCGATCAGTTGCTGTTCATAGCGCGCCCGGCTCTCGCCGAACTCGGCGCGGGCCAGCAGGGCCATGAACAGGGTGGCCGGCACGACCAGACACAGGGCCATCAGCAGCAGACGTCGGCGCACGGTGCCGACGGCGGGCGGGGGCGGGCTCGTTGATGGGGCGGCGGAGACCGGGTCTGGCAAAGGGCGAACGGGCTCATCCTGGGGGATCGACCCAAGAGAGAGCGACCGCCGCGCCGGGTCAAGCGGTTAGGCCGCCGTCGTTTGCTGTGGACGACGCGGCAACCTTCAGCGGCCAGCCGAGTTGTTTTTCTCAGCCCACGGCAAAGATGTCGGGGATTTTGGGAGACTTCACAGCATGCGTATCGTCACCATCGCGGCCGTCGCCGCCCTCGCCATGACCGCCGCCGCCTGCCAGCCCAAGGCTGAAAAGGCCAATGACGCCGCCGCCGACGCCACCGCGGCCGCCGCTTCCAGCCAGCAAGCCGCCGACGCCGCCGCCCAGGCGGCGAACGCCAGCACCACCGCCGCCGCCAACGGCGACACGGCCACCGCCAAGGCCGCCGGCGACACCGCCGCCGCCGCCGGCGATCAAGCCGAGAAGGCCGGCGACGCGGCCAAGGACGCCGGCCACGACGCCAAGGACGCCGCCCACTAAGGCGCTCCAGCTTCGAAACGAGGGCCGGCTTCGCGATGCGGAGCCGGCCTTTTTCGCATGTGCGAAATGAAAGCGGAGCGAACGGCGCGGGCCCCGCGTTGTGCCTGCATGACCAGCCCCCGCAAGACCCGCCGCAAGGCCCCCCTCAAAGCCCCCCTCGRGGCCAAGCCCGCCGAAGCCTTCGCCCTGGCCGCCGCCGGAGCCGAACTGGCCCTGGCCTCGCTGAAGGTCGTCAACGCCCGCACGCCGATGATCGTCCAGGCCATGAGCGATCCCATGCGCGGCAACTATGCCGAACTGACCCGCATGGTGTCCGAAAAGCCCCTGGCCTTCGCCAAGGGCGCGGCGGCCGGCGGTCCGGCCTGGCTGGCCATGGCCGCGGAGTCCAATCGCTACTTCACCCAGGCCTGCCTGCCGTGGACGGGGAAGACACCCAGCTACGGCCTGGCGCCGGCCATGAACGCCCCTCTGGCCGCCATGGCCTTCTGGGGGCGGATGATGTCGCTGGGCGTGGCCTGGYAGTCGGCGATGCTGGCGCCGGTGCACGCCGAGGCGACCGCCAACGCCCGCCGCCTGGGCTGAAAGCTTGACCAAAGCCGAGCGGGCTTGATCAGCGGCAGGGCGAGGGAATGCGCGTTTTTTCCCTAGCCGCGAACCGGAAATGCCCGTCATCCTGGGATTTCTGGGAACTGAAGGCGGCGCCAGATCGTCTCGGTCCCGAGCGAGGAGCGCCGCCCCCATGTCCGGACCCGCCGTCGATTTCGATCGCATGACGACCCTGGGCGACGTCGCCCGCTATCACCGCGAGGTCCGTCCCGACGCGACGGCCCTGGTGTTCGAGGGCCGTTCGACGACCTTCGCGGAGTTCGACCGCCATACCGATCAGGTCGCCGCCGCCCTGCTGGCCGAGGGCTTGGTCAAGGGCGACCGCATCGCCTATGTCGGCAAGAACAGCGACCACTATTTCGAGCTGCTGTTCGGCGCGGCCAAGGCCGGGGTGGTGCTGGCCCCGATCGGCTGGCGCCTGGCCCCGCGCGAGATCGCCTACATCCTGGGCGACGCCGAGGCCCGCATGGTGTTCGTCGGCCCGGAGCTGATCGCCCATGTCCGCGACGTGGCCGAACTGATCCTCGACCAACCCACCCTGATCGCCATGGAGGCCAACGAGTACGGCCATCCGCTGTTCGACGAGTGGCGCGACGCGGCCGCGTGCGACGGGCTGGACGCCGCGGTCACGCCCGCCGACATCGCCGTCCAGCTCTACACCTCGGGCACCACGGGCCGGCCCAAGGGCGCGATGCTGACCCATTCCAACATCCTGACCACCCGCAAGCTGGCGGCCCAGGCCGACATGGACTGGAACCGCTGGGGTCCCGACGACGTCAGCCTGGTGGCCATGCCCGTGGCCCATATCGGCGGCACCGGCTGGGGCGTGGTGGGGCTGGTCAACGGCGCCAAGGGCGTGGTGGCCCGCGAGTTCGACCCGACCAAGGTGCTGGACTTCATCGAGCGCGACCGGGTCTCCAAGATGTTCATGGTGCCGGCCGCCCTGCAGATCGTCGTGCGCCTGCCGCGCGCCCGCCAGGTCGACTACAGCCGGCTGACCCACATCCTCTACGGCGCGGCCCCCATTCCGCTGGACCTGCTGCGGGAGTGCATCGAGGTGTTCGGCTGTGGTTTCGTCCAGCAGTACGGCATGACCGAAACGACCGGCACGGTGGTCTATCTGCCGCCCGAGGACCACGATCCGGCCGGCAACGCCCGCATGCGCTCGGCCGGCCTGCCGATGCCCGGCGCCGAGCTGAAGATCCTCGGCGAGAACGGCCAGGCCCTGGGCCCAAACGAGGTCGGCGAGGTGGCGGTCCGCTCGCCCGCCAACATGGCCGGCTACTGGAAGCTGCCCGAGGCGACGGCCGACACTATCGATTCAGATAGCTGGTTGCGCACCGGCGATGCGGGCTACATCGACGACGACGGCTACCTGTTCATCCACGATCGCGTGAAGGACATGATCATCAGCGGCGGCGAGAACATCTATCCGGCCGAGGTCGAGAGCGCGGTCTACGGCCATCCGCACGTGGCCGAGGTGGCGGTGATCGGCGTGCCCGACGACACCTGGGGCGAGGCGGTCAAGGCCGTGGTGGCCCTCAAGCCCGGCGCGCCGCAGGATCCGGCCGACATCATCGCCTTCGCCCGCACCCGCATCGCCGGCTTCAAGGCGCCCAAGACCATCGACTTCATCGAGGCCCTGCCGCGCAACGCCTCGGGCAAGATCCTGCGGCGCGAACTGCGCGAGCCTTACTGGGCCGGCAAGACGAGACGGGTGAACTGAATGGCGGATGGCGACGGTCGCGTGGCGGGGTTGGTTCAGGGGCTTTATCAACCCGAGGGCGGACCCCGCGTCGACTTTCGCCAGCCGGCCGGAGAAGCGGCCCTGGCCGCGCCGGACTCGGTGTCGTGGCGGGTGTTCAAGAACCCGATCTCGCTGTTCGTCGGCGGGGTGACGGCGGTGATCCTGGAGCTGGCCGAACCGCGCGTTCGCACCGGCGTCTGGGAGCATTCCAGCTTTCGCAGCGATCCGCTGCCGCGCCTCAAGCGCACGGGCCTGGCGGCGATGGTCACGGTCTATGGCGGCCGCTCGGTCGCGGAGAAGATGATCGCCGGCGTGCGGCGCATGCATGACCGGGTGACGGGCGACACCCCGGCCGGCGCGGCCCATCGGGCCAATGATGTGGCGTTGCTGGACTGGGTGCAGGCCACCGCCAGCTTCGGCTTCATGGAGGCCTATCACGCCTATGCCCGGCCGCTGAGCGAGGTCGACCGCGACCGCTTCTACGCCGAGGCCGCCCCGGCGGCGGCGCTATACGGCGCGGTCGGGGCGCCGGCCTCGGTGGCTGAGTGGGAGGCTCAACTGGCGGCGATGCTGCCGGCCCTGGAGCGCCACGAGATCGTCTTCGAGTTCCTGGACCTGATGCGCAGGACCGCGATCCTGCCGGCCCCCCTGGGCGGCCTGCAGGGCGCGCTGATCCGGGCGGCGGTGGCCATCACCCCGCCGAAGGTGAGGGCGGTGGTCGGGCTTGGGCGTGAGTGGGACCTGGGGCCGGTCGAGCGGCGGCTGGTGAAGTTGGCCGGGGCGGCGGCGGACCGGATCCCGGTCAAGGGCACGCCGGCGGTGCAGGCTTGTCAGCGGATGGGGCTGCCGGCGGACTATCTGTACAAATGAACCCCTCTCCCATGGGGAGAGGGAGGGGCCCAAGCGAAGCTTGGGAG
>NZ_JBFTZS010000262.1:0-6643 GCF_056406675.1 Caulobacter sp. P1_B12_2
GGTTCAGACCGTGCTGTGCACGCCGACCGTTTTGGCCCGGTCCGGCGGCTTGAAGGACCCTGCCGACCTGCTGCACGCCCCGCGCATCGGATCGCCGGAGTTCTGGGTGCGCTGGTTCGAGACGGCGGGCGTCGATGCGCGCGACGATCGCGCGCCGCCGCGCCTGTCGGCTGACGCCCAGGCTCTGGAAGTGGCCACGGCCCTGGCGGACCAGGGCTTCGCGCTGGGCTCACCGATCTTCTTCGCCCAGGAGATCGCCCAGGGCCGGCTGGTGGCGCCGTTCGACATCACCGCCAACTACGGCGGCGGTTACTGGCTGGCCTATCCGACCGAGCGCCGCCGCGTGCGCAAGATCGTCGCCTTCCGCGACTGGATCCTGGCCCAGGCGGCGGCCGACCCGCTGATCGCGCGCTACCGGACTTCGTAGCCGTAGCGCTTGATGATCTTGATCGCGGCCGGCGACTTCAGGAAGGTCACGAACGCCCGGGCGGCGGGGTTCTTCTCGCCGGTCTTCAGCAGCACGGCCTGCTGCTCGATCGGCGCGTGGTCGGCGGCCGGCACCAGCCAGCGCGAGCCGCCCGGCTCGTTGATCACCTGCGACAGGGCGACAAAGCCCAGCTCGGCGTTGCCGGTGGCCACGTACTGGTAGGCCTGGGTGATCGACGAGCCCTTGACGATCTTCGGCGTCAGGGCGTCGTAGAGCTTCAGCTTCTGCAGCGTCTCGACCGCCGCCTGGCCGTAGGGCGCGGCCGTCGGGTCGGCGATGGCCAGCTTGGTGAACTTGTCGGACGTCAGCACCGCGCCCTTGGCGTCGACCAGGCCCGGGGTCTTCGAATACAGCACCAACCGGCCGACGGCGTAGGTGTAGCGCGTGCCGGCGACGGCCAGGCCCTCCTGCTCGGCCTTCTTGGGACGCTCGGCGTCGGCCGAGAGGAACACCTCGTATGGCGCCCCGTGGGCGATCTGGGTGTAGAACTGGCCCGAGGCGCCGAAGTTGAGGGTGGCGGTGTGGCCGGTCTTGGCCTTGAAGGCCGTGGCGATCTCCTTGGCCGGCTCGGTGAAGTTGGCGGCGACGGCGACCTGGGTGTCGGCCGCCAAGGCGGGCGCGGCTCCCAAGGTCAGAGCGGCCCCGAACAGGGCCAAACCCACCAGCTTGAAACGACGGGTGATCATGCAGAATCTCTCGGGAGGCCGACGCCCAGTGCGTTATGTAGTTGAACTACCGAACGCCGGAAAAGGTCAAGCCTCGGCGACGTTTCGGCGCGCACGGGCGATATGAGGAATTCTGGAGCGCCGCTTCAGCCGCGCAGGAAGCTGTCCACCAGCGCCTGGTCGCCGTCATAGACCCAGCACTCAGCCAGCAGGTCGGCCTCGATGCGGTAGACCAGCACGCGGTCCAGTTCRGTGACGACGCCGTCGCGCTCGAAGGCCTCGCGGGCGATCACCACCGCTCGCTCWGGTCCGGCGGTCACGTCGACGATGCGGACCAGCTTGCGACGGGTGCGACGGCTGACCTCGGCCAAGGTCGTCAGGGCGGCGGCCAGGCCGACATGGTCGCCGGTCAGCGGATGGTCGCCGAAATAGTGCAGGGTGAAGTCGGGGTGGTAGCAGGCGCGCAGAGCGGCCAGGTCGCTGGCCTCCCATGCCCTGGCGTAGCGCTCGGCGACCGCGCGGTTGGCCGCTTCGGTCACGCGGCGTCTTTGTAGCGATCGCGGTACTGCGCCGGAACAGCCTGATAGGCGCTATTGGGCGCGACCTTGTAGATCCGGCGGGCTTCTTCCAGGGGCATGGCGAACAGCGCCGGATAGTCGACGGCCGGCAGCCAGGCCGCCGAACGGCCGTTGCGCCAGGCCTCGCGCACCGCCTGGCCGTACGGCTGGCCCAGCCTGGCCTTCTGGAACTGGCGCGCGCCGGCCAGGGCGATGACGGCGAAGCCCAGGCTGCGGGTCTGGGCGTAGGAGAAGGCCACCACGCACACCTCGCCCAGGGCGTCGGTGCCGTAGCCGGTCAGCACGTGCCAGACGTCGTGCACGTCGCGCATGCGGCGGGCGTACCAGGCCAGCGGGTGGGCGGCGTCGACATCGGCCTCGGGAATCTTGCGGCTTTCCTCGGCCAGGCCTTCGGCCGACAGGCCGCGCGGGGCGATGAAGTCGCGATAGGCGGCGCCGACCGTGCCGGGCGCGAATTGGGCCAGCCAGGCCGGATCCGACAGCCGCTCGGCGAACTCTTCACGCTCATAGGCGATGCGGCCGCCCTCGGGCGTGCTCAGCAGACGGCTATAGCCCTTGGGGATCGCGTTCCCCGCCAGGGCGCGCATGATCTCGAACACCGAGGCGGTGTCTTCCTTGTCGGCGATCAGGCGCCGGACAGCCCGAAGCGCCCGCAAAGGCTGCAGGTTGAAGGACTGACGCCCCCGCTTCATCGGTTGACGCGCCTTTGGCTCACCGAGCACTTGCGTGGCTGCAATCATGAGGCATGCTCCTGCTGAACCCACTAAAGATGACATGGCGTCATTTTTATTCAAGAGGGTTCAGCGACCCCCGATCTGCGACGTGATCAAAGAGCAACAGGGGATGGGCGAGATGGGCAGTCTGAAGAAGCGTTCGATCAACCTGGCCGGCCACGCGACCTCTCTGGCCCTGGAGCCCGAGTTCTGGGCCGTGCTGCAGTTGGCCGCCGTCGCCGACAAGATCAGCATCGCCAGCCTGATCCAGCGTATCGACGCCGGACGCGGCGAGCGTCCGCTGGCCTCGGCCTGCCGCGTGTTCGCCCTGCTGCACGCCCAGGCCGGCGAGGCCGGAACGGTCTAGCCCTCAACCACGCCCGGACCAGGCCGAGGCAGCGGAATGGGCTCCGGGCTCGGCGTCCGCCGAGGCAAGGCCGGCGTCTTGGGCATCTGCATCGACAAATCGGCCGAGCGCACGGTCAGCAGACCAGAGCGCCAGCCGCCGATCACCAAGGCGGCGATCAGCAGCAGCACCCCCAGCAGCGTCAGACCGGCCACGCCCAGATGACGCGGCCGGATGTCGTCATGACGCGGCATGGCGTCCTCCCCTAGCCGGCCGGCTTGGGCGCGTCCGGAATCTTGGGCGCGTCGAGCTGCGGCGCGGACACGTTGATGTCGACCTTCTTCTTCTGGGTCACGCCGCCCGTGAATACGAAGTAGGCGATCACCGCCACGACCACCACCAAGGCGCCGATGATGAACGCCATGCCGGTCCCGCCACCGCCGCTCGAATTGGTTTCTTCAGCCACGTCCGTCTCCTGTGAATTCCGTCCCCGCCCAACAAACGGAAGGTGAAGGTCGAGGTTCCGACGTCCAGACCGCTTGGGGGCGACGGATGGGCGCAAGGGCTTAAGCCGCGCGAACTTTGTGCTACATATGTTCCATGTCCTCTGCCTTCGACTCGTCCCCGCCCTCAGGCGATTTTCCCGGCGACCTCCCCGCCCCGCGCATCTCCGACCTGGCCCGCCCGCGCGGACCAGACCGGCCCGCGCCGAACTACCTGGAGGGGCTGAACCCCGAGCAACGGGCCGCCGTCGAGGCGACCGAGGGTCCCGTGCTGGTCCTGGCCGGGGCCGGCACCGGCAAGACCCGGGTGCTCACCACCCGCCTGGCCCACATCCTGGCGACGGGCCGGGCCCGGCCGTGGGAGTTGCTGGTCGTGACCTTCACCAACAAGGCCGCGCGCGAGATGCGAGAACGCATCACCCACATCATCGGCGACGAGGCCGAGGGCCTGCGGTGGCTGGGCACGTTTCACTCAGTAGCGGCCCAGATCCTGCGCCGTCATGCCGAGCTGATCGGGCTGAAGTCCAGCTACACGATCATCGACACCGACGATCAGGAACGGCTGATGAAGCAGCTGATCGAGGCCGACAACATCGACTCCAAGCGCTGGACGCCGCGCATCCTGGCCGGCCTGATCGACACTTGGAAGAATCGGGGCTGGACCCCGGATCGCGTGCCCCAGAGCGAGGCCGGCGAGTTCGCCAACGGCAAGGGCATCGCGCTGTACCGCCAGTACCAGGAGCGGCTGCGCATCCTGAACGCCTGCGATTTCGGCGACCTGCTGCTGCACAACATCACCATCTTCACCAGCCATCCGGACGTGCTGGCCGACTTCCAGCGACGCTTCCAGTACGTGATGGTCGACGAATACCAGGACACCAACGTCGCCCAGTATCTGTGGCTGCGGCTGCTGGCCCAAGGTCGCCAGAACGTCTGCTGCGTGGGCGACGACGACCAGTCGATCTATGGCTGGCGCGGCGCCGAGGTCGACAACATCCTGCGCTTCGAGCGCGACTTCCCGGGCGCCAAGGTGGTCAAGCTGGAGCGCAATTATCGCTCCACCGAGCACATCCTGGCCGCGGCGGCGGGGCTGATCAACACCAACAAGAGCCGGCTGGGCAAGACGCTGTGGACCGAGATCCAGGGCGGCGAGAAGGTCAAGGTTTCGGGCGTCTGGGACGGCGAGGCCGAGAGCCGGATGGTCGCCGACGAGATCGAAAAGGCCAAGCGGGCCGGTCGCAAATATAGCCAGATGGCTATCCTGGTCCGCGCCTCGTTCCAGATGCGGGCCTTCGAAGAGCGCTTCGTGATGCTGCAGATCCCCTACAAGGTGGTCGGCGGCCCACGGTTCTTCGAGCGCGCCGAGATTCGCGACGCCCACGCCTATCTGCGCCTGATCCAATCGCCCGACGACGACCTGGCCTTCGAGCGCATCGTCAACACCCCCAAGCGCGGCATCGGCGACACCTCGGTGGCCAAGCTGCTGCAGATCGCTCGCCTGGAAGGCATCTCCACGGTCGACGCGGCCCGGGTGATCATCGGCGGCGACGACCTGCCGGCCCGCACCCGCACGGCGCTCAGCAACTTCCTGCGCGACCTGGACCGCTGGCGCGCGCTGGCCGCCAACACCCCGCACCAGCGGGTGATGGAGGCCGTGCTGGAGGAGAGCGGCTACACCGACGCCCTGCGCCTGGACAAGGGTCCCACCAGCCAGACGCGGCTGGAGAACCTGAAGGAACTGGTCCAGTCGATGAGCGCCTTCGACACGTTGGAGGCCTATCTCGAGCACGTGTCGCTGGTCATGGACCTGGACAAGGGCGCCGGCGACGACGCGGTCTGGATCATGACCCTGCACTCGGCCAAGGGGCTGGAGTTCCCCCTGGTCTTCCTGCCCGGCTGGGAGGAAGGCGTGTTCCCCAGCCAGCGCAGCATGGACGACAAGGGCGAGAAGGGCCTCGAGGAAGAGCGCCGGCTGGCCTATGTCGGCATCACCCGGGCCCGCGAGGAGGCCCGGATCAGCTTCGTGGCCAACCGCCAGGTCTATGGCCGCTGGACCAGCCAGCTGCCCTCGCGGTTCGTCGACGAACTGCCCCTGGCCCACGTCGATGCGGCGTCCGAGACCGGCTATTACGGCGGCGGTCCGGGCATGCAGCAGACGGTGTCGTCACGCTGGGACGATCCGGGGACCAGCACCTTCACGGCCGGCAGCTATGACAGCCCGGGCTGGAAACGAGCCCAGGACCGAGCGTCTGGCTTTGGCGAGAAGAACACCCCGACCTGGCGCAGCGGTTCGGCGTCCCGTTCGGCGCCGATCGAGGGCGAGGGCCGGTTGGTGGCGGTCTCGGCCAGCTCGGCGGCCAGCGACCACAAGCGCGGCGACCGGGTGTTCCACGTCAAGTTCGGCTACGGCAAGATCACCGCCGTCGAGGGCAACAAGCTGTCGGTGTCGTTCGACAAGGCCGGCGACAAGAAGGTGATCGACAGCTTCGTCGAGAAGGCGTGAGCAGAAATTTCGCATAACGTTGATTGACGAAAGCGGCCCCCGGGAGGAAACTCGCCAAAAGAGAGCAGATCTCGGGGAAATCGCCTTGAAGAAGATCGCATTGATCGCCGCGCTCGGCGTCGTTCTGACGCCCTGTCTGGCCCAGGCCGCCGGCGCCTGCGACGGGTTCAAGAACGTCACCTACGCCGGGGTCATTCGCGGCAAGTTCGACAACTTTCCGGACGCCTTCGGGGCGATGAGCTTGAGGTTCGACGCCAAAGGCGTCGGCGCCGGGCGAGGCCTGATCGGCGTCGATCCCGCCAGCACGGCGGCGGTTCAGACCCCCTATGCCGGCGTGACCTGCCAACCCAATGCCGACGGCAAGTCGGGTCTCCTGAATTTCGGTCCCAGCCTGGGTTCGAGCAGCTTCACGATCTTCGACGGCGGGTCTCGCATCTGGACGCGTCACGAGATTCCAGGGCGACCGGTAGCCGGTTGGCTGTTCCGCCAGCCGCCGAGTCCGATCGCCACACCCACGAAATGACGCCCTCGCTTCGGCCGGACGCTCGACCTCACGGCGCAATAGCCATCAAATGAGCCTCGCGAACGGGCGCTATCCAGGCGTCACGCTTCGTGAGAACCCGACATGAATCCCGTCGAGAAAGCCATCTGGTTTATCGAGAGCCATTCCGCCCAGCCTTTGGACCTGGACGACGTCGCCCGCAGCGGCGGGATCTCGCGCTACCACATGTCCCGCGCCTTCGTGGTCGCCACCGGTCGCCCGGTGATCGGCTATCTGCGCGCGCGGCGGCTGACGGAGGCGGCGCGGCAGCTGGCCGATGGCGCTCCCGACATCCTGTCGGTGGCCC
>NZ_JBFTZS010000263.1:0-6643 GCF_056406675.1 Caulobacter sp. P1_B12_2
CCTCCAGCGGGTCCAGTCCAACGGCCTGAGCGACGGCGTCCATCACCCGCTCGATCGCCGCCATGCCTTGAGGACCGCCAAAGCCCCGGAAGGCGGTGTTCGACACCGTGTGGGTCTTGAAGCGGTGCGAGACGATCTCGACCGCCGGCAGGAAGTAGCAATTGTCGGCGTGGAACATCGCCCGGTCGTTGATGGCCATCGACAGGTCGGTGGTCGAACCACAGCGCGAGGCCAGCTCCAGGGCCAGGCCGGTCAGCACGCCCTCGTCATCGAAGCCGACGTCGTAGGCGACCTCGAAGTCATGCCGTTTGCCGGTCATGACCATGTCCTCGTCGCGATCGGGACGCGCCTTGGCGGCGCGGCCCGTCTTGACCGCGACAAGGGCGGCGGCGGCTGCGAACAGCGAGGCCTGGGTTTCCTTGCCGCCGAACCCGCCGCCCATCCGGCGCACCTCGATAGTCACCGAGGTGTGCGGCACGTCCAGCACACGGGAGACCAGGTGCTGGACCTCGCTGGGGTGCTGGGTGGACGACCAGATGTGGACGTCGCCGCCCTCGCTCGGCGTGGCCAGGGCGACCTGGCCTTCGAGATAGAAATGGTCCTGACCGCCGATGGCGAACGCGCCTTGCAGCCGTCGGGGCGAGGCCGCCAGGGCGGCGGCCGCGTCGCCGCGCGCCATGCGTTGGCTGGCCTCGATGGTCGAGCCGGCCTCGCGCGCCTGGGTGATGGTGATCGCGGCCGGCAGGTCCTCGTAGTCGATCACCGCCTTGGCGGCGGCTGCGCGGGCGGCGGCGATCGAGGTGGCGGCCACGGCGAACAGGCTCTGGCCGACGCAGACCACCTCGCCGTCAGCGAACAGCTTGTCGTCGTGGATCACCGGGCTGACGTCGTTCTCGCCGGGGATGTCCTGGGCCGTCAGCACGATGACCACGCCGGGCGAAGCGCGCACGGCCGACAGGTCCATCGACACGATCTGGGCATGAGCCTTGGTGCTCATGCCCAGATGGACATGAAGCATTCCCGTCGGTTCGGGAATGTCGTCGACATAGATCGCCGCGCCCGAGACGTGGCGCAGGGCGCTGTCGTGCGGCAGCGAGGCGTGGACGCCCTGGAAGACGACCGGCTCGATCACCGCCGTGGCGCTGGAGTCAGCCATGGGCCGCCTCCGGCACGCGGGTTTCCAGGTCCGGTCGGGCCGCCTCGATGAACACCTTGCGCAGCATATTGCCGGCCGTCAGGGCACGATAGGCGGCAGAGGCGCGGGCGTCGGTCAGGGGCGTGAAGTCGTCGGCCAGAGCCGCGACTCCGGCGTTGATCGTGGCCGCGTTCCACGGCTGGCCGAGCAGGGCGGCCTCGCAGGCGGCGGCCCGCTTGGGCGTGCCGGCCATGCCGCCATAGGCGATGCAGGCGGAGGCGACGATTTCGTCCACGATCTGGATGTTGAACGCTCCGCACACCGCCGAGATGTCCTGGTCGAAGCGCTTGGACAGCTTGAAGACCTTGAACATCGCGCCGGGCGTCGGATCGGGGACCAGCACCGCCTCGACGAACTCGCCCGGCCGGCGGTCCTGCTTGCCATAGGCGATGAAGAAATCCTCCAGCGGCAGGGTCCGCCGTTCGTTCCACTGGCGCAGGACCAGGGTCGCCCCCGCCGCGATCAGGGCCGGCGGCATGTCGCCGATCGGCGAGCCGTTGGCGATGTTGCCGCCGATCGTGCCGCTGTTGCGGACCTGGGTCGAACCCAGCCGGCGCATCATGGCGCCGAGATCCGGATAGAGCGCGCTCAGCGTCTCCAGCGCATCGACATAGCGGACGCCGGCGCCGATCCGCAGGCCGCCGTCGGCGCGTTCGATCCGCTTCAGCTCGTCCACCTGGCCGATGTCGATCAGGGTCTCCAGCGGCTTGCGCAGCTTGGTCACCCACAGGCCGATGTCAGTGGCTCCGGCCACGACGACCGCGTCGGGATGGGCGGCGTAGGTCTCGGCCAGTTCATCGGCGCTCCGCGGCGCGAACCAGCGGCGGGTCGAGCCGGCGATCGGGTCCGCGTAGTCCAGGCTCAGGGCCTGGTCGCGACGTAGCGCGGCCAACTTGTCGGCCACGTCCGGCGCCGCCTCGGGGACGATGGTCTCGGCCGCGGCGATGATCGGGCCATAGCCCGTGCAGCGGCACAGGTTTCCAGCCAGCACCTCGTCGACCGGGGCGTCCGCGCCCTTGGCCGCCACGGCCCGCCCATACAGCGACATGACGATGCCCGGCGTGCAAAAGCCGCATTGCGAGCCGTGATGCTCGACCATGGCCGCCTGCACGGGGTGAGGCGTATCGGTGGCCAGCCCCTCGACGGTGATCACCGCCTTGCCGTCCAGCATCGGCACGAACTGGATGCAGCTGTTCACGGCCCGCCACGCGGTTCCGCCCTGCCCGTCCAACTCGCCGACCAGCACCGTGCAGGATCCGCAGTCGCCCTCGGCGCAGCCCTCCTTCGTCCCGGTGCGGCGCAGGTCGCCGCGCAGGTGCTCCAGCAGCGTGCGGGTGGGATCGACGCCCTCGGCCTCGACCACCTCTCCGTTCAGCAGGAACCGCACCCCCGCCATCGTCAGCTGCCCCGATAGGTGGAATAGGCGAACGGCGAGACCAGCAGCGGCACATGATAGTGCTGGGCCGTGTCGGACACCGCGAAGTCGATCACCACCACGTCCAGGAACGGCGGATCGCTCACCGCCGCGCCGGTCGCCTTGAAATAGTCGGCCACCGCGAACTCCAGCCGATAGCCGCCGACCGCCAGAGCCTCGCCCTCGACCAGTCGTGCGCGACCGTCAGCGTCAGTGCGGATTTCGCTCAGCAGGCTGACCTTGTCCCCGCTCCGGGCGGAAACCCGCACAACGACGCCCGCCGCCGGGCGGCCGGCCGCCGTGTCGAGGATATGGGTGGTCAGGCCGCTCATGCGTTCGTCGTTCCTTGCTCGGCGTTCCGGCGCGCCATTCTAGACCTCTAGGCCCGCGAGCGATGCTGAAACCGCCTCGTCCGCAAGTCCAGTCCGGACATCCCTCGCCCCACCCAAGACGCCGAACCGCCTTGCATGGCGGCGTCAGGCGCCCGCCGGACGTGCGTTATATAAGTCTTTTATTACTTAGTGAGCCACCTGCGATCGCCCGCTCGAGGCTCCGATGCGTCAAAAAACGCCGCCCGACCTTGGGTAAGGTTGGAAATGCCACGCCAACACCGGTAGCTAGACCCTGACGGATCCGCTTCAGACGATCCGCGCCGCTTTACCTTGCGCAGTCTCCGAGGAACGACCGATGGACGAGGATTTCCGTAAAGCCGCCCTGGACTATCACCGTCTGCCGCGGCCCGGAAAGCTGGCGATCGAGGCCACCAAGCGCATGGCCACCCAGCGCGACCTCGGCCTGGCCTATTCGCCCGGCGTCGCCGCCCCCTGTGAAGCCATCGCCGCCAATCCGGATCTCGCCCGCGACTACACGGCGCGGGGCAATCTGGTCGCGGTGATCTCCAACGGCACGGCCGTGCTCGGCCTGGGCAATATCGGCCCCCTGGCCTCCAAGCCGGTGATGGAGGGCAAGGCGGTTCTGTTCAAGAAGTTCGCCGGCATCGACGTCTTCGACCTCGAGGTCGATGCCGAGGATCCCGACCGCTTCATCGAGGTGGTCGCCGCCCTGGAGCCCACCTTCGGCGGCATCAATCTGGAGGACATCAAGGCTCCGGAATGCTTCATCATCGAGCGCAAGCTGCGCGAGCGGATGAAGATCCCGGTCTTCCACGACGACCAGCACGGCACCGCCATCGTCTGCGCCGCCGCCGTTCGCAACGCGCTCCTCGTACAGGGCAAGACCCTGAAGGACGTCAAGCTGGTCACCTCGGGCGCCGGCGCGGCCGCCCTGGCCTGCGTCGACCTGCTGGTCTCGATGGGCCTGCCGGTCGATAACGTGACGCTGACCGACATCAAGGGGGTGGTTCATGCCGGCCGCGAGCCCGACATGCTCGACAACATGGCCCGCTATGCGCGCCAGACCGACGCCCGGACCCTGCCCGAGGTGCTGGCCGGCGCCGACATCTTCCTGGGCCTTTCCGCGCCCCGCGTCTTCAAGGCCGAGTGGCTGCCGCTGCTGGCGCCCAATCCCCTGATCCTGGCCATGGCCAATCCCGAGCCGGAAATCCTGCCCGAGCTCGTCGCCGCCCAGCGCCCCGACGCCATCATGGCCACCGGCCGCAGCGACTATCCCAACCAGGTCAACAACGTCCTGTGTTTCCCGTTCATCTTCCGGGGCGCGCTGGATGTCGGCGCCTCGGAGATCAACGAGGCCATGAAGGTGGCGGCCGTCGAGGCCATCGCCGAACTGGCCCGGGCCGAGGCCTCGGAAGTGGTGGCCAGCGCCTATGGCGGCGTCGCCCCGATGTTCGGCGCCAGCTACATCATCCCCAAGCCCTTCGATCCGCGCCTGATCCTGCAGATCGCCCCGGCCGTGGCCCGGGCGGCCATGGACAGCGGCGTCGCCACCCGGCCGATCGCCGACTTCGACGCCTATCGCGCCGAGTTGGAGCTGTTCGTCTATCGCTCCGGCCAGCTGATGCGGCCGGTGTTCGAGCGGGCCCGCAAGGCCACCAAGGTTTCGACGATCCGCGTGGCCTATGCCGAGGGCGAGGACGAGCGCGTGCTGCGCGCCGTCCAGACCGTGCTCGACGAGGGCCTTTGCAAGCCCGTGCTGATCGGCAAGCGCGAGACGATCATCGCCAAGGCCACCGAGATGGGCCTGCGGCTGGACTTCGACACCCGCGTCGAGATCCTCGATCCCTCGGCTGACAAGGCGCTGTTCGACCCGCTGGTCGAGCGCTACCAGGGCCTGGTCAGCCGCCGCGGCGTCCCGCCACTGGCCGCCGAACGCCGGGTGACCAACCGCCGAACCGTCTCGGCCTCGATGCTGCTGCAGGCCGGCCATGTCGACGCCGCCCTGGTGGGCGGGGCCGGCGACTGGTGGCAGCACATGACCTATGTGCTCCCGATCATCCCCAAGCGCGAGAACGTCGGCCGGGTCTACGCCCTGTCGGCCCTGATCATCGACAACGGCACGCTGTTCTTCTGCGACACGCACGTGAACGTCGACCCGACCGCCGAACAGGTGGCCGAGATGACCCTGCTGGCCGCCGAATCCGTGCGCCGTTTCGGCCTGACGCCCAAGGCGGCCCTGCTGTCGCACTCCAGCTTCGGGGCGTCGAACTCGCCGACCGCCCGCAAGATGCGCGAGGCCCTGGCCCTGGTGCGCGAGCGCGCGCCCGAGCTGGAAGTCGACGGCGAGATGCACGCCGACGCCGCCCTCTCCCAGGCCCTGCGCGACCGCCTGGTGCACGACAGCGCCTTGAAAGGCTCGGCCAACCTGCTGGTCATGCCGACCCTGGACGCCGCCAACATCGCGCTGACCCTGCTCAGCGCCGCCACCGAAGGCCTGCTGGTCGGGCCGGTGCTGCTGGGCATGAGCCGGCCGCTGCACGTTCTGACGCCCAGCGTCACGGCGCGCGGCATCGCCAACATGACCGCCCTGGCGGTCAACCAGGCAGCCGCCGAGCGCGAGCATCGGGGGGCCTAGCAAGCTCTCGCAGACCTCGATCGCGGACACGAAAAGGCCCCGCAGGAGCCCCTCCACCGTCTCAGCGACGGGGAAAGGCTCCAGCGGGGCCTGATTCTTGGTCGAAAGCTCGACCGAACGCTCCGCGCCCGGCCTTGTTTCGATCCTTAGAGGATGCGCAGGTTGCCGGCCGAGGTCTTGCCCGAGCGGCGGTCCTGTTCCAGTTCGTAACCGACTTGCTGGCCTTCGTTCAGGCCGCGCAGGCCGGCGCGTTCAACGGCCGAGATGTGCACGAAGATGTCGCCGCCGCCATTGTCCGGCTGGATGAAGCCGAAGCCCTTGGTGCTGTTGAACCATTTCACCACGCCGGTGCCGGCTTCGCCCGAACCGCCGCCACCGCCGCCGCTACCGCCGTAGCCGCCGCCGCGCGGAGCGTCATAGCCGCCGCCACGCGGGGCGTCGAAGCCGCGCGAAGCGGGACGACGCGGCGCCGAAGGCGCGGCGCCTTGGCCGGTCACGCGCAGATTGCCGGCCGAGGTCTTGCCCGAACGGCGGTCCTCTTCCAGCTCGTAGGCGACTTGGTCGCCTTCGTTCAGGGCCGACAGGCCCGAGCGTTCCACCGCGGCGATATGCACGAACACGTCTTCACCGCCGTTTTCAGGCTGAATGAAACCGAAGCCCTTGGCCGGGTTGAACCACTTAACGACACCGTTCGCCATCTTATCCTCAAAACCTCATTCAGCGAGCCAGTTGCCGACCCGCGTCCTTCCATCCTGCTCTCATGACGCAAATCCGAAGAACGCGCTACGGGGTTTGAACGCAGAATCTCAGGCCGAAGCCCGTCTGGGCGATAAATTTTCGCGTGAGACGGGTCGATGACGCACGAAACGCCACCGGAAGTGGCATGGAGGCCACACATCCGAAGACGCTTAGAGCTTGGCTTTGATTTTGGGTGCGGGGACAGGATTTGAACCTGTGACCTTCAGGTTATGAGCCTGACGAGCTACCGGGCTGCTCCACCCCGCGGCGAAGAGGGTAGTGTTGTTATCGTGATGCAGGGTTCATGG
>NZ_JBFTZS010000264.1:0-8614 GCF_056406675.1 Caulobacter sp. P1_B12_2
GCCAAGGCCCCCGCCGCCGCCAAGGCCGCGCCGAAAGGGCCGGCCGCCAAGGCTCCGGTCAAGGCCGCACCGGCTCCGAAGACGGCGGCGTCGGCCGCCCCCAAACCGGCCGCGAGCAAGCCCGCCGCCGCGAAGGCCGCACCGAAGGCCGCCGCGAAACCCCCGGCCCCGGCCAAGGCCGCGGCTCCGAAGGCCAAGCCCGCCGCGTCCAAGCCGGCCGCCAAGACCGCCCCTGCCCCCAAGGCGGCGCCGGCTGCGAAGATCGCCAAGCCCGCGCCCGCGCCCGCGCCGAAGGTCGCCGCCAAGCCCGCTGCGGCCAAGGCTCCGGCCAAGGCCGCCGCGCCCAAGAAGCCCGCCGCCAAGCCTGCCGCGGCTCCGAAGGCGGTGAAGGCGGCGCCCGCGCCGAAGGCCGCCGCCAAGCCCGCCTCGACCAAGGCTCCGGCCAAGGCCGCGGCTCCGAAGGCCGCTCCGGCCGCCAAGCCGGCGACCCCCAAGGTCGCCAAGGCCGCGCCCGCTCCGAAACCGGCGGCGAAACCCGCCGCGAAGCCGGCGGCCGCCAAGGCGCCGGCCAAGTCCAAGGCCGCGCCCGCCGCCAAGGCTCCCGCTCCGGCCAAGGCGGCTCCCGCCAAGGCCGCCAAAGCCCCTGCGGCAAAGTCGACCGCCAAATCTTCACCCGCGCCGAAGAAGTAGCGTGTAGGCTGAACCCTCGGCGCTTTGGCCGAACCAACGGGCGAGGCGCTTGTGGCGACTCCGGTGATCATGGTGCACGGCGCCTTCTGCGGCGGCTGGACGTTCGATACGTTCCGCCGACCGTTCGAGGCCGCCGGCCACGTCGTCCAGACCCCCGACCTGCTGGGGCATGGCGACGGGGCCCTGGTCGCCGGACGCTCGATGGTCGACTACGCCAAGCAGATCGCGGGCCTCTGCGAGGCCTGCGACGAGCCGCCGATCCTGATCGGCCACTCGATGGGCGGGCTGGTGGCCCAGATGGCCGCGGCCCGCGCGCCGGTCTCGCGATTGATCCTGCTGGCGCCCTCGCCGCCCTGGGGGGTCACCGGCTCTTCGCTGGAGGAAGCGGCCTCGGCCGTTAGCCTCTACGCCCTGGGTCCCTACTGGCTGCAGGCCGTCGCGCCCGACTACGGCGTGGTCGAGAGCTACACCCTGGACCGCCTGCCCCGCGAGGAGCGCAAGGCCCTCTACGCCCAGATGACCGCCGAGAGCGGCCGGGCGCTGTGGGAGACCCTCAACTGGTTCATGGACCCGTTCATGACCACCAGCGCCGGCCCCACCGGCGTCCCGACCCTGGCGATCGCCGGCGGCAAGGACGTGATCCATCCCCCGGCCACCGTGCGCCAGACCGCCGCGCGTCTGGGCGGATCCTGCGAGGTCTTCCCGACCATGAGCCATTGGCTGCCCGGCGAGCCCGGCTGGGAAGACGTCGCCGACGCCTGCCTGAATTTCATCGCCGGCGAGAACCGCGCGGCCGCCTAAAGGCCCGTCGCTGCGCTCGGGGGGCGTAGCGGACCCCTTGCTGAAATGGATCTGTCATCCCGGACAAGCGAAGCGCAGATCCGGGATGACAGCCGTTTCGGCGATGGGCGATAGCTCGCGTCAACGCGCCGGGGTGAACAGCTTCAGCCCGAGGATGCCCGAGACGATCAGCGCCAGGCAGACCAGGCGCCCAGCCGTGGCCGGCTCCTTGAACACCAGGATGCCGACGATGGCCGTGCCGACCGCGCCCACGCCGGTCCAGACCGCGTAGGCGGTGCCCAGCGGCAGGGACTTGATCGCCCAGCCCAGCAGGCCCATCGAGGCGACCAGGCTGATCGCGGTGAGGATGGTGGGGATCGGGCGGGTGAAGCCCTCGGTAAATTTCAGGCCCACGGCCCAGCCGATCTCGAACAGACCCGCGATGAAGAGAATGATCCAGGCCATGACCTGCTCCCAAATTCAGAGCGGGGTCGTCCCCGGAAACAAAGGAAAAGGCGCGGGGTCGTCCCCGCGCCTTTGACTAGATGGGACCACGAGACCGGGGGGCAAGCCCCCGCGACCTCTCGTCGCCTTTAGCGGCTGGTGGTGCTGTACAGGACTTGGGCCTGCTCGTAGTTCTTGCCGATCGAGCTGTCGTCCAGCTTCTTCAGGCGCATATAGACCAGGCCGGCGTGGCCTTCGGCCCAGGCGTCGTCCCACGAGACCGTCAGGCGCTTGACGTCGCTGACCGTGAGGTCGTTGCGGATCAGGCGCAACTGCGGCTTGTTCTCCCAGGTCGCCCAGTCGTGCAGGGCGTTGGCCAGGGCTTGAGCCTGGGCGTCGCCCTGGGCGTACTGGATGGTGACGGTGCAGACGTTCTTGTTGCTGCCCGGGTTGTCGATGGCGATCAGGTAAGGCTTGCCGATATCCTTCACCCACTGCTCTTTCTTCTTCTTCATCCCGGCCGCCTTGACCAGGGCTTGGAAGTCGCCGCCGACCACGGCCGGCTTGCAGACGCTGTCGAGCACGCCCAGCAGCTGCAGCGAAACGGGATCGGTAGTGGGCGGCCCGCGGGTCGGGGCGACATACTCCGGCGCCTGACCGGCGACCGGCGCGGCCACGGCGGGCGTGCCCGTCAGGGCGTCGGCCGGAGCAGCGGGGGTCTGGACCGCCGGATCGGCGGCCGGCGCGGGCGCGGCGACGGGCGCTGCGGCTGGCGCGGGCGCGGTCGGAGCAGTCGGAGCGGTTTGCTCCTGGGCGACGGCGGCGGTCGAAACCGCTCCGAAGGCGATCAGGCTGGCGAGCGCAAGGCGCATGGTCGAGTTATCCCCGTTAGGCAAGAGGTCGGCATTAAAACCGACAGGCGTTCCCTCGCAACCCTTATGGTGACGGATTAAGGCGGAGAATGGGTCACAGGTGTAATTTTCTCGCCTGACGGGTGCGGCGTGACGTCTCAGGGGCGAAGCGTGACAGTTTTCCAGCGCCCTTCAGGGCTTGGCCGTGCTCAGCACGAGAGTCGCCGCGTCGGGAAAGTTGGCGACGACGACGTACATCTTCAGGCCCGGATAGCTGGGCGAGACATAGACGCCCTTCTGGATCAGCTGGCTGTCTTCGCCGGTCTTCACGAAGCCAGCCCCCACGGGATGCCGATTTGACGCCGAACGGGTCGTCGCCCCGCGCTTTATTTATTTTCCGCGCAACCCGATAAGGTTTCGGTGTTATTCAACTGATGTTCCGCACCCAGGATGAGTTTCTTGTCCTCGGCATTTCTCCAACCATGCTCGGTGTCGAGCGCCGGTTGTCGGGAAGCGGCGAGGTGCGTTCTTGTGAAACAGTCAAGTCGTCCGGACGCCTGATGGCGGTTGTCCTCGTTGTCGAAGATGAAGTCTTCATTCGCCAGGCGGCGGAGTGGGCGATCGAGGATCTCGGTCATACGCCCCTGATGGCGGAGGATCTGGCGGGCGCGCTGACCCACCTCTCCACCACCGACCACATCGATGTTCTGTTCGTCGACATTCGCCTCAATGCGCTGTCTCTCGGCGGATACGAGGTGGCCAATCAAGCCGTTGCGCTGCGGCCGGCCTTGCGGGTGCTCTACACCTCGGGCCGACCCCTGACCTCCGAGATGAGCGACCTGTTCGTCGGCGGCGGCCAGTTCATCCAGAAACCCTATTCTCCCGAGCAACTTGAGATTTCCGTAGGCAAGCTGCTGCACTAGCGCCCCGTGATCCTTCAGGTCGAGGGCGCTGTCGGTCTATTCTGAGTCAGGAAACCCCATCTCAAGTTCCAAGGCGGCGTCGGGCGACCAGCAGTCACGTACGCAGATCGCGAACGGACCCGCGGCGGGTCAGACCGAGGAATCGATCGTCAAGGCCGGCGCCCTGCAGAGCGCCATCTTCAACAGCGCCAACTTCTCCAGCATCGCCACCGACGCCAAGGGCGTGATCCAGATCTTCAACGTCGGCGCCGAGCGGATGCTGGGCTACACGGCCGCCGAGGTGATGAACACCATCACGCCGGCCGACATCTCAGATCCACAGGAGCTGATCGCACGGGCCCGGGCCTTGAGCGACGAACTGGCGACCGACATCACGCCGGGCTTCGAAGCCCTGGTGTTCAAGGCCTCGCGCGGGATCGAGGACATCTACGAGCTGACCTACATCCGCAAGGACGGCACACGGTTTCCGGCCGTCGTTTCGGTCACGGCCCTGCGCGACGCTCAGGGCGCGATCATCGGCTACCTGCTGATCGGCACCGACAACACCGCGCGCAAGGAGGCCGAGGAGGCCCTGCTCAAGGCCGGCGCCCTGCAGAGCGCCATCTTCAACAGCGCAAACTTCTCCAGCATCGCCACCGACGCCAAGGGCGTGATCCAGATCTTCAACGTCGGCGCCGAGCGGATGCTGGGCTACGACGCCGCCGAGGTGATGAACACCATCACGCCGGCCGACATCTCCGACCCGCAGGAACTGGTGGCCCGGGCCCGGGCCCTCAGCGCCGAGCTGGCCACCCCGATCGAGCCTGGCTTCGAGGCCCTGGTGTTCAAGGCCTCGCGCGGCATCGAGGACATCTATGAGCTGACCTACATCCGCAAGGATGGCACGCGGTTCCCGGCCGTTGTCTCGGTCACGGCCCTGCGCGACGCGGCCGGCGCGATCATCGGCTACCTGCTGATCGGCACCGACAACACCGCCCGCAAGCTGGTGGAAGAAGAGCAGAAGAAGTCCGACCAGCGCCTGCGCGACCAGCAATTTTACACCCGCTCGCTGATCGAATCCAACATCGACGCGCTGATCACCACCGATCCATCGGGCATTATCACCGACGTCAACAAGCAGACCGAGGCGCTGACCGGCTCGACCCGCGACGAGCTGATCGGCGCGCCGTTCAAGGACTGCTTCACCGATCCAGAGCGGGCCGAAGCGGGCATCCGGCGCGTGCTGGGCGAAAAGTCGCTGACCGACTACGAGCTGACCGTGCGCAGCCGAGACGGAAAGCAAACCGTGGTCTCCTACAACGCCACCACCTTCTATGACCGCGGCCGTACGTTGCAGGGCGTCTTCGCCGCCGCGCGCGACGTCACCGAGCGCAAGCGCGTCGAGGCCGAACTGCAGCAGGCCAAGGCCGCAGCCGAAAGCGCCAGCCGCACCAAGTCCGACTTTCTGGCCAGCATGAGCCACGAGATCCGCACGCCGATGAACGCGGTCATGGGCATCGCCGACCTGCTGGCCAAGACCGCGCTGACGCCGGAGCAGGACAAGTACGTCCAGATCTTCCGCCGCTCGGGCGACAACCTGCTCAACCTGATCAACGACATCCTGGACCTGTCGAAGGTCGAGGCCTCGCAGCTCGATCTCGAACAGACCGGCTTTTCGTTGAGCGATCACCTGGAGAAGGCGATCGAGATGGTGGCGGCCAAGGCGCAGGAGAAGGGCCTGACCCTGACCAGCACGATCGCCCCCGATGTCAGCAACGACCTGGTCGGCGATCCGACCCGTCTACGTCAGGTCCTGCTCAACCTGTTGGGCAATGCGATCAAGTTCACCGAGGCCGGCGAGGTCGCCTTGAAGGTCGAACGGGATCCGGACGGCTCGGTGCCGACCGCCCTGAGGTTCTCGGTGTCCGACACCGGCATCGGCATCCCCGGCGACAAGCTTGGCCGCGTGTTCGAACGCTTCACCCAGGCCGACTCCTCGACGACCCGCCGATTTGGCGGCTCGGGCCTGGGGCTGACGATCTCCAAGCGCCTGGTCGAGCTGATGGGCGGACGGATCGGGGTGACCAGCGTCGTGGGGCAAGGCAGCACCTTCGAGTTCTCGGTGCCCTTCGAGGTCTGGGCGGCCGCCAATCGGCCGGTCAGCGCGCCGGTGGGCCACGGCCCCGAAGCGCCCCTGCCGGCCCTTCGCATCCTGATGGCCGAAGATTCCGCCGACAACTGCACGATCGCCTTGGCCTATCTCGAGGACACGCCCTACCTGATCGACGTGGCCGAGACGGGGCTGATCGCCTGCGAGATGTTCAAAACCGGACACTACGACCTGCTGCTGATGGACCGGCAGATGCCGGTGATGGACGGCCTGACCGCGACGCGGGCGATCCGCGCCTGGGAGAAGGCCCACGGGCGTCGCCCCACGCCGATCATCGCGCTGACGGCTTCGGCCCTGAAGGGCGATCGCGAGACCTGCCTGGCGGCGGGCTGCACGGCCTATCTGACCAAGCCGATCAAGCAGGACGTGCTGCTGCAGGCGATCAAGGACTATTCGGCCGTCGCGCCCGGCGCCGATCCGCTCACGGACGTGGTGGAAGAGCCCAAATCCTGGCGCCCCAGCGCGCGGCTCGCGGCCCGCGTGCCGGCCTATCTGGAGAGCTGCCGCGAGCACGTCATCACCATGGGCGAGGCGCTGAACCGCGACGACTTCGAGTCGGTGATCCTGCTGGGGCACAATATGAGGGGATCGGGCGGCGCCTTCGGCTTCCAGGCGATCACCGACTTTGGCGCGAGCCTGGAGCAAGCCGCCGCCGACTCGGACCTGGCCGCCTCCCGCCGGTTGGTCGGCGAACTCTCGCGCTATTTGGACATCCAGCGCGCCCACCCGCTCGCGGTCGCGCCGGCCGCCTGAAGAAGGCCCGACCGCCAAACGCGAAACGGCCCGGACGCTTTCGCGCCTGGATGTCGAACAGGCGCACGGTCGAACCGTCGCGGACCGTGACCCGGCCTTCGCGCAGGGTGGTCATGAACGGCGCGTGGTTCGGCAGCACGCCGAAATCGCCTTCCGTGCCGGGGGCGTCGACCTGATCGACGTCGGCCGAGAACAGTTCGCGCTCGGGCGCGACGAGGGAAAAGTGCAGCTTGGCCATTATTCCACGATCTCCACGGCGCCGAGCGCCGCCTCGATGTCTTCGTCGGTCTGGATCTCGGTCCCGCAGAACGGGCAGAAGCGGATGGTGGCCAGCACGACGCCGGTTTCACCATCCTCTTCCCGATGACCCAGATTGAGCAGGATCAATCCGCTGTCGTGCTCGATCAGCGCGTCTTCGGGATCCGAAGACACAGCATCCTCGAGCTCTTCACAGCAGAAATTGATCAGCTCGTGTTCGTCGGTCATTACGCTTCGCCAGCCAGCTTTTCAGCCTTGGCCACCGCTTCTTCGATCGGGCCGACCATGTAGAAGGCGGCTTCCGGCAGGTGGTCGTACTCGCCGTCCACGATGCCCTTGAACGAGCGGATGGTGTCCTTCAGCGACACGAAGGCGCCGGGGGTGTTGGTGAACTGCTCGGCGACGTGGAACGGCTGGCTCAGGAAGCGCGAGATCTTGCGAGCGCGGGCGACCGTCAGCTTGTCCTCTTCCGACAGCTCGTCCATGCCCAGGATGGCGATGATGTCCTTCAGCGACTTGTACTGCTGAAGCACTTCCTGGACCGAACGGGCCACGTCGTAGTGCTCTTGGCCGATGACCAGCGGGTCCATGATCCGCGAGGTCGAGTCCAGCGGATCGACGGCGGGGAAGATGGCCTGGGCGGCGATGTCGCGCGACAGAACGGTGGTGGCGTCCAAGTGGGCGAACGAGGCGGCGGGCGCCGGGTCGGTCAGGTCGTCGGCGGGCACGTAGATGGCCTGGACCGAAGTGATCGAGCCCTTGTTGGTCGAGGTGATGCGCTCCTGCAGGTTGCCCATCTCGGTGGCCAGGGTGGGCTGATAGCC
The DNA here is from genome assembly GCF_056406675.1 of Caulobacter sp. P1_B12_2. NCBI lineage: Bacteria > Pseudomonadati > Pseudomonadota > Alphaproteobacteria > Caulobacterales > Caulobacteraceae > Caulobacter > Caulobacter sp. P1_B12_2. Next base: position 7,673 of record NZ_JBFTZS010000264.1, read on the forward strand.
CACGGCCGAGGGGATGCGGCCCAGCAGAGCCGACACTTCGGCGCCGGCTTGCGTGAAGCGGAAGATGTTGTCGACGAACAGCAGCACGTCCTTGCCTTCCTCATCGCGGAAGTACTCGGCGATGGAGAGGCCGGTCAGGGCCACGCGGGCGCGGGCGCCGGGGGGCTCGTTCATTTGGCCGTAGACGAGGGCGCAGCGGCTGCCTTCGGTCGAGCCGTTGATCTTCGGGTCCACGTTGACGTTGGACTCGATCATCTCGTGATACAGGTCGTTGCCTTCGCGGGTGCGCTCGCCCACGCCGGCCAGAACCGAATAACCGCCGTAAGCCTTGGCGATGTTGTTGATCAGTTCCTGCATCGTCACGGTCTTGCCGACGCCGGCGCCGCCGAACAGGCCGATCTTGCCGCCCTTGGTGTAGGGGCACATCAGGTCGATGACTTTGATGCCCGTGACCAGGACTTCAGCCGTGTTGGTCTGCTCGGCGAAGGACGGGGCGTCGCGGTGGATGGTGCGGAAGATGTCCGACTGGATCGGGCCCTGCTCGTCGATCGGCTCGCCGATGACGTTCATGATGCGACCCAGGGTGCCGGGACCGACCGGAACGCGGATCGACTCGCCGGTGTCGCGCACGGCCTGGCCGCGAACGAGGCCTTCGGTGGCGTCCATGGCGATGGCGCGGACGGTGTTCTGACCCAGGTGCTGGGCGACTTCGAACACCAGGCGTTGGCCCGAGGCGATGTTGACCGTTTCCAGGGCGTTCAGGATCGCCGGCAGTTCGCCTTCGAACTCGACGTCGACGACGGCGCCGATGACCTGCACCAGCTTGCCGGTGGCCTTGCAGATCGTGGCGGGCTTTTCGCGGGTCCCGGCGGCCTTGGCGGCGGGCGGAGCCTTGGGCGCGGCGGCCTTCGGAGCAGCCTTGGGGGCGGCGGGGGCCTTGGC
>NZ_JBFTZS010000265.1:0-6632 GCF_056406675.1 Caulobacter sp. P1_B12_2
CCGCCGCCGCCTGGACGACCTGACCCGCGGCCTGCGCGAGGAGCGCGAGCGGGCCCTGGAGGCCAATCGCGCCAAGTCCACCTTCGTGGCCGTCACCAGCCATGAGCTGCGCACGCCGATGAACGGCCTGCTGGGCATGGCCTACGCCCTGGACCGCAGCAATCTGAACGAAGCCCAGCGCCGCCACGTGCGCCTGATGATCAAGTCGGGCGACAGCCTGATGCAGGTGCTGAACGACGTACTGGACCTGTCGAAGATCGAGGCCGGCAAGGTCGACCTGGACCACGTGGCCACCAACCTGCCCGAGCTGGTCCGCGTGGCCGGCGACGCCTGGCGCGACGCGGCGGCCGAGAAGGGCCTGTGGCTGCGCACGGAGATCGATCCCGACGCGCCCGACTGGATCCTGGCCGACCCCCAGCGCATTCGCCAGGTGCTGATGAACCTGATCTCCAACGGGCTGAAGTTCACGAGCCAGGGCGGGGTGACGATCCAGCTGACGGCCGCCGCGCCCAAGCCCGGGACAAGCGCCGACGGCCTGCGGGAGGTCCGGCTGCGGGTGGTCGACACCGGCATCGGCGTGGCCGCCCAGTTCCACGACCGCATCTTCGACAGCTTCACCCAGGCCGACAACGCGGTCTCGCGCAGCCATGGCGGCACGGGCCTGGGCCTGACCATCTCGCGCGCCCTGGCCCGCCAGATGGACGGCGACCTGACGCTCGAGAACGGGACCGGCGGCGCGGCCTTCGTCTTCACCCTGCGCGCCGCGCCCGTCGCCGCGCCCCCGGCGAACCTGGAGGACGACGAGGACCAGGACGACGCCACGCCCGTCCTCGACGGCCTGCGGATCCTGATGGCCGAGGACAACGCCATCAACCAGATCGTGGTGCGCACCATGCTGGAGGCGACCGGCGTGGCCCTGACCATCGTCGACGACGGCCAGGCGGCGCTGGAGGCCCTGAAGGTGGGGCCGTACGACGCGGTGCTGATGGACATCAACATGCCGGTGATGGACGGCATCACGGCCCTCGGCGCCATTCGGGCCGGCGTGGCGGGCGATCCGGCGATCCCGGTCATCGCCCTGACCGCCTCGGCCATGTCGGGCGACCGCGAGCGGTTCCTGGCCATGGGCTTCGACGACCACCTGGGCAAGCCGATCCGCCCGGCCGACCTGCTGTCGTCGATCTGCGCGGCGGTGCGGCCCAAGGGCCGCTGCCCAGAGGCGGCGCGGTCGTAGCGCCATTTTCCAGCGCGATGGCGCTTGCAAAAATAAATCGCAGCCGATCCCTTCCAGCTTCTGAACTGTCGCGTTGGGAGCCGCCATTGAAACTCGATCTGAAGCGCATCGTGATCTTTACGGCCGACGTGCCGGGCCTTGCCCGTTTCTACCAGGATGTCATCGGCCTAGCCGTGCTGGGTCGCGAGGACGGATGGGTCGAATTCGACGCTGGCGCGTGCCGCCTGGCGCTGCATCACGGGAAACCGGTCGTGGGTCAGCGCCCGCCCAAGCTGGTGTTCTTCGCCGCCGACGTCGCCGCCGCCAAGGCCATGCTGCAACGGCGCGGGGCCGCCGTGCTGGGTCCGGTCAAGTCCACGAGCACGTTCGACATGTGCGACGGCAAGGATCCGGGCGGCAATCCGTTCCAGATCTCGAGCCGAGGCTAGCCGCCCCTACCCCATCGTCTCCGCCAGGGCCCGAGCCTCGTCCTCGAAGGCGCTGACCGTGTCGACGCGGCGCCACGTGATGTCGCCGGTGTCGCGGGTCAGCTGGCTTTCCAGCACGGCGACGTCGGCGTCCGAGGCGTCGTTGACGCGGGCGGCGACGCGGGCGCGCAGCACCTCGGGTGGAGCTTCCAGCCAGACGCCCTGGAACGCCACGTCCACCGACTTGGCCAACGCCTCGGCGCGGGCCCGCTGCTCGGGCTTCAGGAACACCGCGTCGACCACCACCGAACGGCCGCCGGCCAGGGTCAGGGCGGCGTCGCGGAACAGCTCGTCATAGACCCGCTCGCTCATTTCGGGCGTGTAGGCCTCCTTGGGCAGGCGGTGCAGCGAGGGCACGCCCAGCAGACGCTTGCGGATCTCGTCGGTGCGCAGGACCACCGCCCCGGGGGCCGCGCCCAGGCCGGGCGCGCAAACCCGGGCGAAGGTCGACTTGCCCGAACCCGAGAACCCGCCGGTGGCCACCAGGCTGACCGGCTTGGGGGCCAGGTGCTCCAGGGCCGCGGCCAGATAGGCGCGCGCGGCCTCGTCGTCGTTGCTGTAGGCCCAGACGTGGGTGCGCACGGCGGCGCGGACGCTGAGCATCAGCGGCAAAGCCGCAAGGCCTGTCCAAAGTCCTTCGCCGAACGTGCGGGCGGCCTCGTCCAGATAGGCGTTCAGCACCCGGCCGGCGGCGTCGCGGCGACGGCGGAAGTCCAGGTCCATCAGCAGGAAGGCMAGGTCGTACTGGATGTCGATGTCCGACAGCGAGTCGTTGAACTCGATGCAGTCGAACAGGATCGGCTTGCTGTCCTCGACCAGAATGTTGCCCAGGTGCAGGTCGCCGTGGCAGTGGCGAGCGAAGCCCTGCCCGGCCCGTTCGTTCAGCAGCGGACCCAGGCGCTCCAGCGCCAGGTCGGTCTCGGCGATCAGCCGCTCGACGGCTTGCGCGCCTAGCCGAGGGGCCAGGCCGCGCAGCAGGTTGGCGTTCGAGGCGATGGTGTAGCCCAGGGCCCCGACCCCGCCGCCTTGCGGGCGAAGGGGCGCGCCGGCGTGGAACTGGGCGATGGTGCGGCCCAGCGACTCCTCCAGGGCGTCGTCGATGGCCCAAGGCTGCTGGGCCAGCACGCCCTGCTCGTCGAAGCGGCGCATCTCCAGCAGGTACTCGACGATCTCGCCGGACCCGTCCATCTCGACCCCGCCGTCCTCCATACGGGTCAGGCGGCGAACGGCGCGATAGATGTCCGGCGCGGCGGCGCGGTTGAAGCTCAGTTCGCGCTCCAGCGACCAGCGGCGCAGCTCCAGGGTGGAGTAGTCCAGAAAGCCGAAATTGACCGGGCGCTTGACCTTCCAGGCCGCCTCGCCGACCAGGAACACACGGGCGCAGGAGGTCTCGATCACGCGATCGGCCCGCTCGCCCATCCAGGCGGCCACTTCCTGCTCGCGAACCGTCTCCGCGTCCTTGATCACGCCCAAACCCCGTCAAACACGCCAGACTTCCGGGCGTCGGCGTCCCCATAGCGGAAAGTTCGAGCGGCGTCGCGCCCAGCGCGCTTGCTTTCGCTTGAGTTGAGAAACTATGGTCAATTTACCATGAAGAGAGTCGCAACCGCATGCTGATCGGCGCAGTCCTCAATCGTTCCGAGCGCAAGAAGGGCGAGATTCTGACCGCCGCGCGCGGGGTCTTTCTCCGAGAAGGCTATTCCGCCGCCGGCATGGAGGTGGTGGCCAGGATGGCGGGCGTTTCCACGGCGACCCTTTATGCCCACTTCCCCAGCAAGGCCAAGCTGTTCGAGATCGTCGTGCATGAGGCGGTCAAGCACATGGCCGAGCCCGTGCGCGAAAGCGTCCGGACGGAGGGCGACGCCCGCGCCCGGCTGACCAGCCTGGCCCTGGCCTATGCCACCTTGATGTCGCGCCCCTCGACCCGGGCGATGTTCCGGATGGTCGCGGGCGAGCGCCGACGCTTCGAGGCGGCGGCCGACCACGTGCTGCTCAGCGCCCGCCAGGCGCTGGGCGGCGCGGCGATCGAGATCGTCGAGGACCTGATCGAGACCGGCGAGCTCCAGGCCGACAAGCCTGCCTGGGCCGCCGGCCAGCTGCTCGGCATGCTCGACCACGCCACCCTCCTGCAGGGCCTGACCGCCGGGGACGAGACCCAGCCGATCCGCCCCCTGACGGGCATCTGCGCCGATGCGGTGGAGACGTTCCTGGCGCGATATGGCGTGAAAGCCCCTCTCCCAGCGATAAAGGGGAGAGTCTCCGTTTAAGGGAACAGCCGCTTCGTTTCCCAGCCGTCGCCAACCCGCTCGTAGACGAGGCGCTCGTGCAGGCGGAACGGGCGGTCGCGCCAGAATTCGATGACCTGGGGCGTGACGCGGTAGCCGGACCAGTGGGGCGGACGCGGCACCTTGCCGAGGCCGAACTTCAGCGCCATCTCGGCCACCCGGCGCTCCAGGGCCAGGCGGTCCGGCAGGGGCCGCGACTGGTCCGAAGCCCAGGCGCCCAGCTGGCTGTGGCGAGCCCGGCTGGCGAAATAGGCGTCAGCCTCGGCCTCGGCGACCGGTTCGACGACGCCGCGCACCCGCACCTGGCGGCGCAGCGACTTCCAGTGAAACAGCAGGGCGGCCTTGGGCTGTCCGCCCAATTCTTCGCCCTTGGCGCTTTGGGTGTTGGTGTAGAAGACGAAGCCCCGGGCGTCGACGCTCTTGAGCAGCACCATGCGCGAGTCCGGCAGGCCGTCGGCGTCGACGGTCGACAGGGCCACGGCGTTCGGATCGCTGGGCTCGCCCTTGCCCGCCTCGGCCAGCCAGTCCTCGAACAGGCGGATCGGATCGCCTTCCGGCAGTAGAGGCAGAGGCGTGGCCTGCGTCACCTGGCGGACATAGTCGTCCTCGGTCGGCGAGGCGGGGATCAGGGGCGCGTCGGTCATGGAGTGGATATAGGGCACGGCGCGCCAAAGGGCCAAGCCTGCGGGCCACGCTTGACGCGTGAGGGTCGTCGCGCGCATTTGCCGCCAACGATCGCGCGCGGCCTCCCGCGTCCATGGAACTGACCTCTGATGAAACTCGGCACGCGGGCGCGACTGGCCTGGATCCCCCTGGCGCTGTGGTGCGCGGCCGGCCTGTGGATCGGCTATGGCGAGGCCGTCAAATGGAAGGGCGACGACGTCCAGGACTGGATCATCCTGGCGGCCGGCGGCCTGTTCCTGTTCGCGTGCGGAGCCTGGAACCTCTGGCGTCTGCGCGGCAAGGCGGCCGAACAGGCGCGGGTCGAGGGACCGGACGTCGACGTGCCGATCACCTGGCACCGCAAGAGCGGCTCGTGGGCGGTCATCGTCTTCGTGGCGGGCGTCTTCGGCGTGTTCGGCCTGGTCTGGCTGCTGAGCGGCCAAATCCGTTAAAGTCTTAACTTAACGCCCCGTTGACCAAACGGCGGCAGGGTCGGCGGCATGACCGCCGGCGCATCTTCCGTTTTGAGCCTCCAGGCCGCCCGCGCCATTCTGGGCGTCGCGCCCGGCGCCGACGAGCGCGAGCTTCGGGCCGCCTATCGCGAAGCCGCCAAGCGCGCCCATCCCGATCGTCCCGGCGGCGACGCAGCCCTGTTCCGCGACGTGCTGGCCGCCTATCGCCTGCTGCAGGACGCCCCGGTCCGCCAGATCCACTTCCCGCCCGCCGTGACCCAGCCGGCCCGGGTCGAGCAGGCGAGCCTGCGCATCGACGCCGCCCTGGCCTTCGCTGGCGGTACGCTCGAGCTGGCCCTCGACGCCCGAAAGCTGCGCCTGACCTTGCCGGCCGGCCTGCGCGAAGGCGACAAGGTGCGCGTCGAGAACGTGACCTTCAGCGTCGCGCTCAACCCCGATCCCGACGCCCTGGTGCGCGGCGGCGACCTGTGGCTGACCGCCAAGCTGGACGCCCGCGCCCTGGCCGAAGGGGGACGGATCGAGGTCGCCACAGCCCTGGGTCCGCGTCTGGTCTGGATCTCGACCAAGGCCGCCGCCCGCGGCCTGGTGCGCCTGCCCGGCCAAGGCCTGCCCGCCCGCGGCCCCCACCGGGCCGGCGACCTGTTCCTGCGCCTGGAAGCCCTGGGCGACAGCGCCGAAAGCGCCGCGCGGTCGCAGCTGAAACGCTTCGCGGCAGCCTGGGCGGCTTAGAGGCTTCCCAACCCCCGACCTGACGGTTCTACTGTCTTCGACGCCGCCGAAGAGCGACGGGAGGATCGATCATGACCCAGGAAGCCCTGCGCGCCCGGCGCGAGACCATCGTGCGCGAACACATGGCCGACGAGATCGACCAAGCCTGGGACAAGGTGCTGGCCACCTTCCCCCACCCTCACTACGAGATCATCGCCACCGGCGCGGTCCATGACGGCCGCCCCGACGTCGAGCGCTACTACAAAAGCTCGCGCCAGGCCTTTCCCGACCAGCGCAACACCCTGCTGTCGCTGCGCCACGTCGACGACGGGATCGTGGTCGAGTTCATCCTCGAGGGCACGCAATTGGGACCGCTGGGTCCCCTTCCGCCAACCGGTCGCCCCTTCAGTTGCCAGATGGCCGCCTTCTTCCTGTTCGAAGGCGAAATCCTGGTCTGCGAACGGATCTATTCCGACACGCTGAGCATCGTGCGGCAGTTGCTCGGCGATCTCACGGCGATGGAGGCGCTGGGGGCGTTGGTCGGCGCCGCGAAGGCTCCAGCCGGATAGCGCGACCAATTCGATAGATCGCGCGCGACAAAAACTTCACCACGCCCCTTGTCGTTAAGTCGTGCACGATTAAATCGTCAACTATCAAATGACTCCAAGGAGCACCCCAATGTCCACCCTCTATCAAACGCGCGCCACGGCCACCGGCGGCCGCGAAGGCAAGGCCCGCAGCGACGACGGCCTGCTGGACGTGAGCCTGGCCCTGCCCAAGGCGCTGGGCGGCAACGGCCAGG
>NZ_JBFTZS010000266.1:0-6630 GCF_056406675.1 Caulobacter sp. P1_B12_2
GCCGGAGGCCAAGATCGTCACCAGCTATATCGGCCAGGGCGCGCCGCGCTTCTTCCTGGCCATGTCGCCCGAGCTGCCCGATCCGTCGTTCGCCAAGATCGTCGTGCTGACCACGAACGAGAAGGCGCGCGACGCCCTCAAGACGCGGGTTCGCCAGTTCGCCCAACAGGGCACGGTCGCCGGGGCGCGCATCCGGGCCACCCAGATCGTCTTCGGCCCACCCTCGCCCTGGCCGGTGGCGTTCCGCGTCATGGGCTCGGATCCCGCCAAGGTCCGCGAGATCGCCGAACAGGTTCGCGGCGTCATGCAGGCCAACAAGGCCATGCGGCAGGTCAACACCGACTGGGGCGAGCGCGTCCCGAGCATCCACTTCGTGCTCGACCAGAACCGCCTGCGGGCCATGGGCCTTTCCAGCCACGACGCCTCGGAGCAGTTGCAGTTCCTGCTGACCGGCGCGCCCGTCACCCAGGTGCGCGAGGATATCCGCACCGTCCAGGTTATGGCCCGCACCAGCGGCGGCGACCGGCTGGACCCGGCGCGCCTCTCCGCCTTTACCCTGGTCGGGTCGGAAGGCCAGCGCGTGCCGCTCGACCAGATCGGCAAGGTCGAGATCCGCATGGAGGATCCGATCCTGCGCCGCCGCGACCGCCTGCCCACCATCACGGTGCGCGGCGACGTTGGGGCGGAATTCCAACCGCCGGCCGTCTCGGCCCAGGTGATGCAGGCGCTCAAGCCGATCACGCAGGCCCTGCCCGCCGGCTACCGGATCGAGATGGGCGCGGACATCGAGGAGGCCGGCAAGGCCAACGCGGCCCTCGCGGCGGTCTTCCCGCTGATGTTCATCCTGATGATGATCGTGATCATCTTCCAGGTGCGGTCGCTGTCGGCGATGTGGATGGTGCTGCTGACCGCGCCCCTGGCCCTAGTTGGCGTGGTGCCCACCCTGCTGATCTTCCACCAGCCGTTCGGCTTCAACGCCATCCTCGGCCTGATCGGCCTGGCGGGGATCATCATGCGCAACGGCCTGATCCTGATCGGCCAGATCCACACCAATGAGCATGACGGTCTGGATCCCTACCACGCCGTGGTCGAGGCGACGGTCCAGCGCGCCCGGCCGGTGATCCTCACCGCCCTGGCGGCGGTGCTGGCCTTCGTACCGCTGACCTTCTCGGTGTTCTGGTCGTCACTGGCCTACACCCTGATCGGCGGCACCATTGGCGGCACCGTGCTGACCCTGGTGTTCCTGCCGGCGCTGTACGCCCTGTGGTTCCGGATCAAGGAGGGGTCGAGAAACGATCCCTCGATGCCTCCGGCCCTCGACGCAGCCCCCGTCTAGGGCCGCCGCCCCGGGCCTGGCCATGCCTTGCCCGGGGCGCGTGATCGCGGCGGCCGCCTCCCCCACCGGCCGCCGCGATCTTCATTTTACCGATGCCGCGATGACCTCAGAACGCTCGTCTTGTTCGCCGCGATCAACCCGTCCCGCGCGGGCGGCCGCGGGCTGGGACCGCACGCATGGCGACCTCACCGGCGTAGCGACGGATCTCTTTCGTCGCTACGGCGTCCATTCGACCTCGATCGACGACATCGTCACGGCCGCCAACCTCACCAAGCCCACGCTCTACCGACATTTTTCGAGCAAGGAGGAGCTGGTCGTCGCCTGCCTTCGCGAGGAAGGGCGCCAGACGAGACGCGCGTTGATGGAAGCGGTCGAGCTCACGCCCCGCGAACCGAGCCAGCGCATCCGCGCRATCGGCGACTACTTCGCCGCCAAGTTCGCCGACACACCCAGCCGAGGCCTTTTCGCCCTCAACCTGGCGGTCGAACACTCTCAACCCGAAACGCCAATTCGTGCGGCGATCCACGCGGAGATCGAATGTTTCCACGATCAGCTCGCTCTCCTAATCGCGCCGGCGGCGTCCGCCAGTATCCACTCGGTCGCCCGCAAGCTCGCGTTGGCGATCTTCGGCGCGAGCGCCGCTTGCCAAGCCCTCGGTGCGATAGCCTCTGAACACCTCGCCGAAAGCGTCGAGGGTATTATCTCGCAGTACCGGGCCTGAGGTATGCGGACCCACGCACCACGCTCACCAGCGCTTGCCGTTGAACTGGGATTCTCACGCCTGTCTGCTTTCACCCGGTGGAGACGGAAGACTGAAGGCGGCCTCTGGAAAAGACTCCGCTCGGCGCGGACGACTTTTGTTGGCCTGACGAGAACGGTCGCCACTCCACAACGATCCGACTGCCGATGGCGCCGAGGAGACCTTCGAAGCGCCAGCAGCGCTGCCCCCAGATGTCAAACTGGGCATCAGTCCGCAGCGCTATCGAGATAGCAGGCCCTCTACCCCACTCCAGTACAGAGAACTAATTTAGGCAATTAAAACAATGACATAGAGAGTGAGGTCCACGCCTCAGGAAGTATCAGAAACCTGGATTTCCGGATAAGCTATTGTAAAATAAAAATAAGTTTCAACTGTAAAATGATGGCGCGCCCTGCTGGATTCGAACCAGCGACCGCTCGCTTAGAAGGCGAGTGCTCTATCCAACTGAGCTAAGGGCGCGGACCCCGTGGGACCTTAAGGAAACTTGAGGCGGAACGCCTAGTGCGTCCAGGGCTGCTTGCGGCCGGCGGCGAAGTTGTCGGCGTAGGCCTTGATGATCCGCTTGGGCGTCTTGGGCTCGAACAGCTGGAACGAGATCTCGTGACGCTGGGCGTAGGCCACGGCTTCGTCGCGGGTCTCGAAGTTCAGGCGCACCTGGCCCTTCATGTCGCTCGACTGGGTCCAGCCCATCAGGGGGTCGGACCGTCTGGCCGACGCCGGTTCGAACTCCAGCAACCAGTCCTTGGTCTTGGCCTTGCCGGACTGCATGGCGGTCTTGGCGGGGCGGTAGATGCGCGCGAGCATGAAGCCTCTCCGGGTCGGTCTCTTAGCCCCTCGCCGAGGGGTCTAGGTGGTCGGAGCGGCAGGATTTGAACCTGCGACCCTCTGGTCCCAAACCAGATGCGCTACCAGGCTGCGCTACGCTCCGAAACACCGAGCGGGTGCTCTACAGGGCTTCGTCGCCCGGAGCAAACGGAACGGGGCTGTGATCAGCCTTTCGGGAAGATTTTGTTGAGCACCCGGTCGCCCGGCAGGATCCCCAGTTGCGCGGCGCGGCCGCCGGGGATCTCCAGCACGCCGCGAATGACCCCGCCCGAGGGGATGGGCGTCTCGTCGTGCGGCACGGCGTTGCGGGCGATCGACAGCACCCGGCCGTCGGGCGCGATGTAGAGGATGTCCAGCGGGATCAGGGTGTTCTTCATCCAGAAGGCCGCCCGCTGGGGCGGGTTGTAGGGAAACAGCATGCCGCGGTCGGGCGCCAGCGACTTGCGGAACATCAGGCCCCGCTCCTGCTCGGCCTTGGTCGTCGCCAGCTCGACCGTGAACTTGACCCGCCCCCGGCTGGTCAGGATCTCGACGGTGTCGAGCTTGGCCGAGGGCTTGGCGGCGACGGCGGCGGCCGGCTTGGGCCTGGCCTGCCGGGCCCGGGCCGGAGCGGCGATCAGGGCGCCCGAGATCAGGGCAAGGGCGAGCAGCGCGAAGGCGCGTCGTCCGATCGTCGTCATGGAAGTCACGCGCGGCCTCGTCATTCTCGCCGCGAGAGACACGGCGAGGCGACCCTACGACGCCCCGCGTCGATGGCGAAAGTCAGTCTCGAAAGTCAGCCTCGAAAATCGGGGGCCCTGGAGCTTCAGTCCTCGCCCGGCGTGATCTCGGCCACCACCAGGCCCTTGGGCCCCTCGGCGAAGCGCACCATCACGTCGTCGCCCGGCTGCAGGTCTTCCAGACCGCCGCGACGCAGGGTCTCGATGTGCACGAAGATGTCGCCCGGTTGGCCGTCGCGGACGACGAAGCCATAGCCCTTCGTGCGGTTGAACCACTTGACCTTGGCCTTCTCGGCCGGTCCGACGGGCTCCAGCGCCTGGCGGCCGCTGTCGACGCCCGACCGGAAGTGGTCTCTGCGCAGGCCCATGCCCCCGTCGCCGAACGTCCGCTTGGGCCGCTCCATCGGCGCGCTGGCGGCGCTTTCGTCCAGATCCACGACCTCGGACACCTGCCACCCCTTGGGGCGCTTGACCACGTCGCAAACGATGATCGCGCCTTCCAGCGCCGTCTCCCGGCCGCAGTTGCGCAGGGACGTGACGTGCAGCAGCACGTCCTTCAGGCCCGTCTGGCCCGGGTCATCGGGAACGATGAATCCGTACCCCTTGCCCGTATCAAACCACTTCACGCGACCGCTGATACGCACGAATTCCTCATGCGATCCCGAGTCCTCGAAATCGAAACCAGACATTCCGCCCCTCTGGCTCGCCCAGACAGCCCAGGGGGCGAGCACCACAGAATAACACTGTTCTCGCGGGAGGAGAGCCGTCAATAACCAATTGATCGCGAACGGCCATTGGAAGGCGTCCGCGACATTTCGTCGCGGTTTCCGAGCCGACATAAACCTGGGTGATCGTGGTGGTGGTAGTCCCTAGGGGAGTCGAACCCCTCTCTCCAGAATGAAAATCTGGCGTCCTAACCGATAGACGAAGGGACCACGTGGCCGCGAAGAGCAGGCGATATACAAAGCTTCCCCCCGGGGCGCAAGCGACCAAGAGCAGTTTTTTCAAGTCATGCGCATGCGGGGGTCGGCGACGTCCTCGATCTCCAGCTGAACCCCTTCGCGCCCCATATAATCGTCCGGTTTCAGACGACCCACGACGTGCAGGGCGCCGCCGCCGGACAGCAAACGCTCGCCGAGAGGCGTCTCGGCCGAGCGCCAGGAGATCGCCTTGATTCGATCGCCCGACGGTCCGACCAGGTCGACGCGGACGTGGCCGCCCTTCATGGCCATCACCCGCTCGGGCCGAACGCCGGCCAGGGCGAACATCGGTTCGGGATTGCCGGGACCGAACGGCGCCAGTTGCTGGAACTCGGTCCACAGGGCGCGGTTGGCCGCCCGGGGCTGGACCAGGGCGTCGATGTCGACCCCCTCGACGCCCACGGCCTCCATCTCGCCGGCCAGGCGCTCTTCCAGGAAGGCGCGGAACTCGGGGATGGAGTCGGGGCGGATCGACAGGCCCGCGGCCATGGCGTGGCCGCCGCCCGCCATCAGCAGGCCCGCCTCGAAGGCCGCCTGGATCGCCGCCCCCAGGTTGACGCCCGGCTGCGAGCGGCCCGAGCCCTTGCCGACATTGGCGGCGCGGTCGATGCCGATCACCACCACCGGCTTGCGATAGCGCTCGCGCAGGCGGCCGGCGACGATGCCGATCACCCCCGGGTGCCACCCTTCCCCCGCCACGACGATCACCGGGGCGTCGGGATTGAAGTTGCTGCCGCGTTCGAGGATGGCGGCGGCCTCCTCGACCACCCCGGCTTCGACCGCCTTGCGCTCGGTGTTGAGGCCGTCGAGCTCCTCGGCGAGGACGCGGGCCTCTTCCGGATCGTCCGTGGACAGCAGGCGCGCGCCGAGGTCGGAACGGCCGATGCGTCCGCCGGCGTTGATGCGCGGCCCGAGGATGAAGCCGGCGTGGAACACCGAGGCCGGGCCAGAGCCTTTGCCCACTTCGAACAAAGCCTTCAGGCCCGGATTGCCCCAGCTGGACATGGTCCGCAGGCCCAGGGTGGTCAGGGCGCGATTGAAGCCGACCAGCTGGGTGACGTCGCAGACCTCGCCCATGGCCACCAGGTCCAGCCATTGGCGCAGGTCGGGCTGCGGGCGTTCCTCGGTGAACAGGCCGCGCTTGCGGGCTTCGCGGTTCAGGGCGGCCAGCAACACGAAGGTCACGCCGGCCGCGGCCAGCACCCCCTGCCCGCTCTGGCAGCCTGGACGGTTGGGATTGACCACGGCGGCGGCCGCCGGCGGGTCTTCGCGCATCAGGTGGTGGTCGATCACCACCACTTCGAGGCCGATCGTGGCGGCGCTGGCGATGGCGTCATAGGCCGCCGCGCCGCAGTCCAGCGTGACGACCAGCTCGGCGCCGGTGTCGCGGATGGTCTTGAAGGCCGCCGGGCTGGGGCCGTAGCCCTCGGTCAGGCGGTCGGGAATGTAGATCGGCAGTTCGACGCCCATGTAGCGGAACCAGCGAACCAGTTGGGCGGCGCTGGTTGCCCCGTCGACGTCGTAGTCGGCGAACACCATGGTCGAGCGGCCGCTTTCCAGCGCGTCGATCAGGATTGTCGCCGCGACGTCCATGTCGGTGAAGCTGGAGGGGTCAGGAAACAGCGCCTTCAGCGTGGGCCGCAGATAGTGCTCGGCCGCATCGACGCCGACACCGCGCGAGGCCAGGGCCCGGGCCAGGGGCTCGGACAGGCCGTGGACCTGCTGGTGGCTCCGCGCCGCCGCAGGGTCGCCCGGGCGCTCGCGCCAGGCCCGACCGCTGATCGAGCGGGCGACGTCTAGGAAGTGGCCCGCCTCGAGCGGAGCGTGTCCGTCAGCGGCCATGGCTCAGCCCTCCCGCGCGGGAAAGCGGCCGGAAATGCGGAGCTTGGCTGTCGTGATCATCTCCCGAACCTACGCCCTTTGGCGGATTCGCTCCATGCGGCGCGAGGCTGGAAGGTAGGGCGTGGATGCGTCAGAAGCGGACGCGGCTCCGGTCGCCCAGGCGAAATC
>NZ_JBFTZS010000267.1:0-6571 GCF_056406675.1 Caulobacter sp. P1_B12_2
CCCCGTTGAGCGGCGTGCGGATCTCGTGGYTCATATTGGCCAGGAACTCGCTCTTGGCGATGCTGGCCGCCTCGGCTCGGTGCAGGGCCGCGTCGAGGGCCGCCGCGTTCAGCTTGCGCTCGGTGATGTCCTCGCAGATCGCCAACAGATGGCGGCGGCCGTCCTCGCCGGAAATTGCGATCTTGCGGGTCTGCAGCCAGCGCCGGCCGTTGTGCGGGGTGTCGAGCGGCTCCTCCTCGATCGTCAGAAGTTCGCCGCTCTCGATCACCTCCCGGTCCTTGGCGACGAAGAAGTCGGCCTGGTCGGCGGGAAAGAAATCATGGTCCGAGCGGCCCAGCAGCGCCTCGCGCGGCACGCCCAGCACCTCCTCGGCGGCTCGATTGACGAGCAGGAACTTGCCGCTCTCGCCGTCCTTGACGAACAACATGGCCGGGACGTTCTCGATCACGGTGTCCAGGAAGGCCTGGGGCGGGGCGGAGTGTTCCGTCGAACCGGCCGGCTCCAGACTGAAACAGCTGGTGATCCGGCCGCCCGACGGCGTGCGGCGGGTGGCGAAGCGCAGGCGCTCGCCATGTTCCACCCGCTCGTCGCGGACCTGCTCCAAGGTCGCGCGGCGATGGATCTGTTCGGCCAGCCAGGCCTCTGGCCGAGCGCCCGCGTCCGGATAGCGCCCGGCGGCCAATCCGGCCCGGAGCAGGGCTTCGAACGTCATGCCCTCGACGGCCTCGACGCCCCATCGCGCCCAGAGCTCGGCGTAGCGTTGGTTCAACGCCACGCATCGATCCGTCGCGTCGAACACCGCCAGGCCTTCGGACGCGGTGTCGAAGGCTTCGCGCATCAGGGTGTGGAGGGCCGGGGGCGCGGCCGGATCGTCGATCATCGTGAGGGCGGCTCGTGCACGAACAGGGGCGAGCAGCTACGACCCAGGGACCTTTCCAGACAGAAAAAATCAGCGTTCTGCGACGATATGTCCAAGGCTTGGTCTTCGATCAGGATCTCAGGGCGAACCCCTCGTAGCCCTGCGCCGCCACCGCGTCGCAGTGGATCTTATAGCCCTCGCCCACATAGGGCATGAACACCCTGGGCTTCCCGGGGATGTTGGCGCCCATGTACCAGGAGGCCGCCCGGGGGAAGAGGGTCTTGTCGGCCTCTGCGTTGACGTGGGCGACCCAGTCTTCCTGGGCCTGGACCGTCGCCTCCAAGGTCGAGGCGTTGGTGGCGCGCACGTGGGTGATGGCGTCCATGATCCAGTCCACGTGCTGCTCGCAGGCGGTCAGCACGTTGGTCAGCACCGACGGGCTGCCCGGGCCGGTGACGGTGAACAGGTTGGGGAAGCCCGCCACGGCCAGGCCCAGATAGGTCTTGGGACCCTCGGCCCAGGCCTCGCCCAGGCTCAGGCCGTCGCGGCCGCGGATGTCCATGCGCAGCAGGGCGCCGGTCATGGCGTCGAAGCCCAGGGCGGAGACGATCACGTCGACCTCATAGTCGCGCTCGGCCGTGCGCACGCCCGTCGGGGTGATCGCGGTGATCGGCGTCTCCCGCAGGTCGACCAGGGCGACGTTGTCGCGGTTGAAGGTCTCGTACCAGCCGGTGTCGACGCAGGCCCGCTTGGTCATGATCGGAAAGTCACGCGGCGTCAGCTTCTCGGCCAGGGCCGGGTCCTTGACCGTTTCGGCGATCCGGGCCCGGACGAAATCGCCGGCCGCCTGGTTGCAACGCTCGCTGCGCACGATGTTGGGGATCTGCACGGCCGAGATCAGACCCCATCCGTTCCACAGCTGGGCGACCAGGGCGGTCAGCTCCTCGTCGGACGGCACATAGTCGGCGGGTGGGATGGGCAGGGGCGGCTGGCCGCTGCGCAGCAGCTCCACATAGGCTGGGAAGTTGGCCCGAAACCCGGCCACCTCCTCGTCGGTCAGCGGGGCGTTCAGGGCCGGCAGGCTGTAGTTGGGCGTGCGCTGGAAGACGTAGACCTGGTCGGCCTGCTCGGCGATCAGCGGCGTCGACTGGACCGCGGACGAGCCGGTGCCGATCACCGCCACCCGCTTGCCGGAGAAGTCGATCGGCGCGTGCGGCCACAGGCCGGTGACGTAGGTCTCGCCTTCGAAGGTCTCGGCGCCCGGCAGGTCGAAGTCGCGCGGCGCCGACAGACAGCCGGTGGCCATCACGCAGAACCGGGCGGCGATCTGGTCGCCCCGGTCGGTCGTCACCCGCCAGAGGCCGGCGGCCTCGTCGAAGATCGCGGAGACCACCCGGGTCTCGAACAGGAAGGAGGGGCGCAGGTCGAAACGGTCGGCCACGTGCTGGGCGTAGGCCAGGATCTCCGGCTGGGTGGCGTACTTCTCGCTCCACCGCCAGTCGGCCTGCAGGTCGTCGGAGAAGGTGTAGGAATAGAGCAGGCTGGGAATGTCGCAGCGGGCCCCCGGATAGCGGTTCCACCACCAGGTGCCGCCCACGTCGCCGGCCGCCTCGATCCCCTGGACGGTCAGCCCGGCTTCACGCRGCCGATGGACCATGTAGAGCCCGCCGAACCCGGCCCCGACGACGACCGCGTCCAGTGGAGCGGCGGTCGGGTGAAGGGGCTCGCGAGCGGCCGCGTTCGTCCCTGGACGGGTCGTTGCTGGCGCCATGATGTCCTCCCCGGTGCTGTTTCGCCTCTACGGGCGACCGGTGAGTTCAAGATATGAAGCCTGCCCCTAGGGCAGTCCATGGGGCAGCGACGGCTAGCTGGCCATCCGCATCGCTTCACGCTCGCCGCCGACCTTGAAGCGGCCGACCAGCGAGACCAGCTGCGCGGTCTCGCCCTTCAGCGAATGGGTGGCGGCGGTGGCTTGTTCGACCATGGCGGCGTTCTGCTGAACCACCTGATCCATGTGATTGACGGCGGTGTTGACCTCGGCCAGGCCCGAGGCCTGTTCCTGGCTGGACGAGCTGATCTGGCGGACCAGGTCGTCGATGGCGGCCACGCGGTCGACGATGCGGTTCAGCGCCTCGCCGGTCTGGCCGACCAGATCCACGCCCGCGCCCACCTGCTGGGACGAGGTCGAGATCAGGGTCTTGATCTCCTTGGCCGCCTCGGCGGAACGCTGGGCCAGCGCCCGGACTTCCTGGGCGACGACGGCGAAGCCACGGCCTGCGTCACCCGCACGGGCGGCTTCCACGCCGGCGTTCAAGGCCAGCAGATTGGTCTGGAAGGCGATCTCGTCGATGACGCCGATGATCTGGGTGATCTGGCGCGAGGAGTCTTCGATCGCGCCCATCGCCGACACGGCCTGGCCCACCACCTGGCCCGAGCGTTCGGCGTCGGTGCGGGCCGAGGCCACCTCGGCGGTGGCGCGGGTGGCGCCGTCGGCGGTCTGGCGCACGGTGGCGGCGATCTCGTCGAGGGCGGCGGCGGTCTCTTCCAGGCTGGCGGCCTGCTGCTCGGTGCGACGCGACAGGTCGTTGGAGGCCGAAGCGATCTCCTGGGTGCCCGAACCGATCTGTGAGGCGACGCCCGAGATCGTGCGGATGGCGTCCTCCAGGCCGGCGGCGGCGGCGTTGAAGTCGTTCTTCAGGGCGGCGTAGTCGCTGGCCACCTGGGCGGCGATGCGGGTGGACAGGTCACCGCCCGCCAGGCCCGACAGGCCCTTGGCCATGACCTCGACGACGGCCTGCTGCTCGCGGCCGGCCAACTCGAAGGCGGCCTCCATGTCGCGCAGCTTGCGGTCCAGTTCCTGCTGGAAGCCGGCGGCCTCGGCCTCGAGCCGGGCGCGCTCGATGCCCGACTGGCGGAAAACCTCGACGCTCTTGGCCATCTCGCCGATCTCGTCGGCGCGGCCGGCGCCCGAGACGGTGATGTCGTTCTGGCCGGCCGCCAGGCGACGCATCTCGCCGGCCAGGTTCAGCACGGGCCGCACGATGGCGGCGCGCGACATGATGATCAGGATGCCGGCGAAGATCATGCCCGCCACCACGGCGGCGGTCATCAGGATCTCGGAGAACCGGGCCACGCTGTTGGCGCGGGCGGCGGCGACGGCGGACGCCGCCTCGATCTTGTCGGACGCCTGGCTCATCGCGCCTTCCAGCGTCGTGAACTGCTTCATGAAGCCGGGCATGGCGGCGATGGCCTGGGCGCGGTCGGCGCCGGCCAGATCCACCATCTGGCCGGCGGACTTGATGTAGACGTCCAGCGGGGCCTTGAGCTCGGCCAAGGCGGCGCGGCTGGCGGGGTCGGTGGCCAGGGCGTCGTTGGCGGTGATCGCTTCGCGGAAATTGGCGACGTGCTCGGCGAGATCCTTGCGCACGTCGTCGATGGCGATGCCCGAACCGGCGTCACCGGCCAGTTGGCTCGACAGGACGTCGGCGCGCAGGGCGTCGTGCATCATGTCGGCTTCCATGTGGTTGCGCAGCACGGCGGCCGAGACGTTGGCGTCGCGCAACGCGCCGTCCAGGCGCGCGGTGGACCACAGGCCCGCGCCCGCGCTGGCCGTGCACAGCACCATGACGGCCGCGCCCGCGCCCATCACCTTGTGGTTGATCGTCCGAAGCATTCCGAGCCCCTGCACCCCGTTTAGGTCCGACCACCTTCCTGCAATGAGGTTAACGGCGCCTTCGTCATTCATGGTCGGGGCTCTAAAACCCCCAAGTGAGGCAAAAGGCCGCGCCCCGAAAACTTTAAGAGGTGCTTCAAGCCGCGCCGGTACTTGTCCTCGTGTTGACGGGGCAAGATCATGACTTCCACTAAGACAATCTGTTCCTGCGCGGCATTCGCAATTGGCGTCGCCACGGGATCGGTCGCCTTGGCGCGAACCGAGGCGGGGCAAAGCGCCTGGACCCACGAAGTCACCTATACGGCTGACGTCGCCGGCACGGTGCGGGGCGGGACCGCCCACGCTGGGCGCGCCCTGGACAATCTCGACGTGATCGTCGACGGCGACCTGGAAAAGCTGGTCGGCTGGCGCGGCGCGAGCGTGCACGGCTACCTGCTCAACAACAGCGGCGGCGCCCCTAACGACCTGGCCGGCACGCTGCAGGGCGTCGACAATATCGAGGTCGGACGGCCCCGGGCGCGGCTCTATGAGCTTTGGATCCAGTCTCGCTTCGCCGGAGACCACGGCTCGGTGCTGGCCGGACTCTACGATCTCAACAGCGAGTTCTATTCCACCGAGGCCTCGGGCCTGCTGCTGGCGCCGCCGTTCGGCATCGGCTCGGAGATCGCCGCCACCGGACCCAACGGGCCGTCGATCTTCCCGTCCACCGCCCTGGCGGTCCGCGCCCGGATCGAGGGCGGGCAGGGGGCCTACGCCCAGGCCGCCGTGCTCAACGCCCATGCCGGCACGGTCGGCGACCCGAAGGGGCCCTCCACCGAATTCGACAACGGCGCCCTGATGATCGCCGAAGCCGGGATCGGCGACAGCTGGCGGCTGGCGGCCGGCGGCTGGTTCTACACCGAGCGCCAGCCGGACCTGCGCGACCTGGACGTCAACGGCGATCCGACCCTCAGCAAGGCGCGCGGCGGCTATGTCCTGGCCGAATACCCGTTCATCGACGGCGGTGCGACCGGCCGCTCGGTGCGGGGCTTCGTCCGCCTGGGCGTCTCGGACGGCGACACCACGCCCTTCCGCTCCGGCTGGCAGGCCGGCGTGCTGGTCGAGCGGGTCTTCGCCTCGCGTCCCGACAGCGCGTTCTCGGTCGGGGTGGAGCAGGGGCTGCTGTCGTCCAAGCAGCGCGCCAACACGTTTGACGCGGGCCTGCCGCCGGCCGACGCCGAATCCAGTCTCGAGATCACCTATTCCGACAAGGTCGCGCCGCGCGTCGCCCTGCAGCCCGACCTGCAGGTGATCCGCCGGGCCGGCGGCGACCAGGACGCGCCGACCGTGGTCGTGATGGCGCTGCGGCTGACCATCAGCCTGTTCTAAGGCCTCGCGGCGAGGCTGGCGTCGGTCTTCGCGGCGGCTGCCGCAACACCCCGGCTTGAGACTCGGCTTGGTGTTCGCTCGCGTCGATATTCGCGCAAATCTCGAACAGGACAACGTTGTCATTGGAAGAATTTGCCGAAATTTCGGTTTAGACTGCGAACCGCAAACCGTCGGTGGACGGCTTCTTTGACAAGGTGCTACTGAACGCCCGGATATTGCAGTGCGGGATGGGCGTTTACGCTCGTTGTCCCAGGCCAGGACAGCTCCGATAGAGGGCTGCCGGCTTTTTCACTTATCGCAGGGTGAACCAGAAATGCCGGTTGATACGCTGACCAAGACGCAGTGGGTCTATTCGTTCGGGGGAGGCGGCGCCGACGGCGACGCCAAGATGAAGAACTTGCTGGGGGGCAAGGGCGCCAATCTCGCCGAGATGTCGTCCCTGGGCCTGCCGGTGCCGCCGGGCTTCACGGTGACCACCGAGGCCTGCGTCCACTACTACGCCAACGGCAAGCAGTACCCGGCCGAGCTGACGGATCAGCTGAACGCCGGCCTGGCCACGGTGGAAAAGCTGACCGGCAAGAGCTTCGGCGACGTCGAGAATCCGCTGCTGGTCTCGGTGCGCTCGGGCGCGCGGGCCTCGATGCCGGGCATGATGGACACCGTCCTGAACC
>NZ_JBFTZS010000268.1:0-6908 GCF_056406675.1 Caulobacter sp. P1_B12_2
CGCACACCCAGCCTCCGCCCCTATGGGGGCGGACAGGCGACGCAGTCGCCAGGTGGGGGCAAGTGCGTGAGCCACTGGCTCTATCGCCCAGCCCACCCCTCTAAGTAATCATTGTTCCCTTACGTTTCGAACAGACGTTTGCATCCCGCCTCGGCCTGTGCTTTCTCCCTAGGGAAACGTGCTCGGCCAGCGAAGCGCGACCACAAACCGGGAGAGTAACGATGACCCAGGCCGCGCCCACGCCCAACCCCTCGACCATCCCCTGGCCCGCCATGTCGGTTCGGCAGGCCTACGCCATGATCACCGCCGCCGGTTCGCCCGGCGAGATGGAGGAGATCGACGTCCGGGGCGTGCCGACCCGGGTCTGGAAAAACTGCCCGCCGACCCTGCGCGACACCCTGCTTGTGGGCCGCACCCACGGCGACAAGATTTACATGGTCCACGAGGACGAGCGGGTCAGCTTCGAGGCCTTCTACCGCGCCGTGACGGTGTTCGCCGCCGAATTGGAATCGGCCGGCGTCAAGAAGGGCGACCGGGTCGCCATCATCATGCGCAACCTGCCGGAATGGCCGGTGGCCTTCTATGCGGGCCTCACGCTCGGCGCGATCATGACGCCGCTGAACGCCTGGTGGACCGGCCAGGAGCTGGAATACGGCCTGGTCGACAGCGGGGCCTCGGTGGCGGTGATGGACGTCRAGCGCTATGAGCGCCTGGCCGAGCACTTCGACAACTGCCCCGCGCTGAAGACCGTCTATGTCAGCCGCAGCAAGGAAGAGATCGCTCATCCGTACGTGCGCCGGATGGAGAAGGTGATCGGCTGCCCCAACGACTGGATCAAGCTGGACGAGAAGCCGCTTTCGACCGTCGAGCTGGGCCCCGAGGACGACGCGACGATCTTCTACACCTCGGGCACGACCGGAAAGCCGAAGGGGGCCCTGGGCACCCATCGCAACGTCAACAGCAACATCTTCGCCGCCGCCGCCGCCGGCGCCCGCAGCTTCCTGCGTCGCGGCGAGGCGCCGCCCCAGCCCGATCCCAGCCTGCCGCAGAAAGGCTCGCTGATCTCGGTGCCGTTCTTCCACGCCACCGGCTGTTTCGCGGTGATGAACCCCTCGCTGTTCGCGGGCGCCAAGCTGGCCATGATCCGCAAGTGGGATCCGGAAAAGGCCATGCAACTGATCCAGGACGAGAAGCTGACCCAGATGGGCGGCGTGCCGACCATCGCCTGGCAGATCATCGAGCATCCCAGCCGTCCGAACTACGACCTGTCGTCGCTGGAGACCGTCGCCTATGGCGGCGCGCCCTCGGCCCCGGAATTGGTGCGCAAGATCAAGGAACTGTGGCCCAAGTCGTCGCCCGGCAACGGATGGGGCATGACCGAGACCTCGGCCACCGCCACCAGCAACTCGGGCGAGGACTACGAGAACCGTCCCGACAGCTGCGGCCCGCCCGTGCCGGTCACCGACCTGAAGATCATGACCGTCGAGGCGCCCTACCGCGAACTGGCGATCGGCGAGGTCGGCGAGCTGTGGTGCAAGGGGCCGCAGGTGGTGAAGGGCTATTGGAACAAGCCCGAAGCCACCGCCCAGACCTTCGTTGACGGCTGGGTGCGCACCGGCGACCTGGCGCGTCTGGACGAAGAGGGCTTCTGCTACATCATCGACCGGGCCAAGGACATGCTGATCCGAGGCGGCGAGAACATCTACTGCATCGAGGTCGAGAACGTCCTCTACGACCATCCCGCGGTGATGGACGCGGCCCTGGTGGGCATCGAGCACAAGACTCTTGGCGAAGAGCCGGCCGCCGTCGTGACGCTGAAACCCGGCGCCGAGGCTACGGAAGCCGAACTCCGCGCCTTCGTCGCCGATCGCCTGGCCGCCTTCAAGGTGCCGGTGAAGGTGGTCTTCTGGCCCGAGACCTTGCCCCGCAACGCCAATGGCAAGATCATGAAGAACGAACTGAAGAAGGTGTTCGTCGAAGGGTAGGCGAGCCCTCCAGGCCTGGAGGCGGCGATGGTCCAGTCGAAAGCTTTGAGCGTCGACGCCTTCATGGCCGAGGTCCCCGAGGACCGTCGGCCGGCCCTTGAACGGTTGCGCCAGCTGTGTCGTGAGGCGTTGACCGGCTTGGACGAGGGCATGAGCTATGGCATGCCCGCTTACGGCCCGCCCGGCGCGCCGGTGATCGCCTTTAACAATCAGAAGCAGTACGTCGCCTTCTATGCGGGCGCGACGGCGGTGGCGCGGTTCGCCGACCGGCTGGCGGGCGTCGATTGCGGCAAGGGCTGCATCCGCTACCGCAAGCCCGCCGCCATCGACTTCGACCTGGTGCGCGACATCCTCGAGGATGTGCGCGCCAGGAACGGAGCCGCGTGTCGCTGAGCTAGGCCGGTTTAGGCGCTGACCGGCGGTTTCCGCCAAGCCCACGGCTGCGCCGTCTCCAGCTCGTAGGCCAGCGCCAGCAGCGTCGTCTCGGCCCCGACTCGCCCGGCGAACTGCACGCCCACCGGCAGGCCGTCGGCGGTCCAGTGCAGCGGCACGCTCATCGACGCCGCCCCGGCCACGTTGTGCAGGGTGGTGTAGCCGACATAGGCGTTGAGGCGCTCGGTCAGGTGGGGGATGTCGACCGTCCCCGCCACCCAGCCCAGCGGGGCGGGCGGCAAGCCCAGGACCGGCGAGACGATCACGTCGTAGCGGTCGAACCAGCGATCATAGGCCTGGCCCGCCGCGTTCAGATTGGCCACGGCCTTGCGCAGGCCGTCGGGCGGCATCTGGCCGACCAGCTCCGCCATGGCCAGGGTGAACGGCTCCAGCAAGCTGTCGTCCGGCCGTTTGCCGATGGCCTTGCCGACGGCGTCGACCAACTCAGCCGCTCCGCTGGCCCACAGCGCGAGAAAGTCCTGGGCGTAAGCGGCGCCGTCCACCGGCCACTTCGTCGTCTCGACCGTGTGGCCCAGCGATTCCATCAGCTTGCCGGCGTTTTCGGTGGCGGCGCGCACCTCCGGGTGGGGCTGGGCGCCGAGCATGGTCTCGACCACCAGGCCGACCCGCAGCCGCCGCTTGTCGGGACCCGAGATCAGGCCGACCGGGGCCAGGACCGCATCGGTCCCATGGCGCTCGGTCGCGGCCAGCAGGGTGGCGCTGTCGCGGACGCTGTGGCTGACGCAGTGATAGACCGACAGGTCGACCCCGCGCTGGGGCGGACGGCCCAGGACCATCCGGCCGCGGGACGGCTTCAGGCCGAACAGGCCGCAATTGGACGCCGGAATGCGGATCGAGCCGCCGCCGTCGCTGGCGTGGGCGAAGGCCACGACCCCGGCCGCGGTCGCCGACGCGGCGCCGCCAGACGAGCCGCCGCTGGAATGAGCCGGGTTCCAGGGGTTGCGGGTCGGCGGGAAACCGACCGGCTCGGTGGTCGGCAGGAAGCCGTATTCCGGCGTCGACGACTTGCCGATGACGATCAGCCCGGCCTTGTCGAAGCAGTCGGTGTAGGGCTCCTGGGTCTTGGCCGGCGGGTTGCGCAGCATGGCGCGCGAGCCGCTGAAGGTGGGCAGGCCGACATAATCGTCCAGGTCCTTGACCAGGAACGGCACGCCCGCGAAAGGGCCAGCCGGCGGAGCGGCGCCTGCGTCGAGGCGCTTGGCCTTGTCGATCGCGCGGTCGAAGTCGGGGGTGACCAGGAAGCCCAGCTTGGGCTGCAGCGCCTCGGCGTCGCGCACGGCCTTTTCCGTCACCTCCAGCGCGCTGACTTCCTTGCGGCGGATGCGGCCGGCGATCTCGACGGCGTCGGGCGTCCAGGGGGCGGATGTGGCGGCGGCCGGCTTGGCCGAGGCCTCGGAAACGGCGGCGGCGGCGATCGTGGCGGCCCCGGCCACCAGGCCCTGACGTCTGGACATCATGAGTTTCCCCCTCTTGGATCCGACGTCTGGAGCGCGTCGGTGATCAGTGTTCACTGTGAACCGAAGGGCGCCGTCTCCGCAAGTCGTGCTAAAGCCCGCCGATGAAACGCAAACGCGCCGACATTCTGCTGGTCGAGACCGGCCTGTTCGACAGCCGGGCCAAGGCCCGCGCCGCCATCGAAGCCGGGGCCGTAAAGGCCGACGGCAAGGTCGTGACCAAGCCGTCGCAAGAGCTTGAGCAGACCGCCGTGCTGGAAGGCGTGGCCGCCTTCCCGTGGGTGGGGCGAGGCGCCCTGAAGCTGGCCCATGCCCTGGAGCTGTGGCCGATCGCGGTCGAGGGCAAGGTCGCGCTGGACGTCGGGGCCTCGACCGGCGGCTTCACCGAGGTGTTGCTGTCCAAGGGCGCGGCCAAGGTCTACGCCGTCGACGTCGGCCGCGAGCAGTTGCATCCGCGCATCGTCGCCGATCCGCGCGTGGTCGACCTTTCGGGCGTGGACGCCCGGGTGCTGGACGAAGGTCACCTCGACGAGACGCCCAGCCTGGTGGTCAGCGACGTCAGCTTCATCTCGGTGGAGAAGTGCCTGCCCGTGGCTCTGGATCTGGCGGAGCCGGGCGCGGATCTGGTCAGCCTGATCAAGCCGCAGTTCGAGGCCGGCCGCGAGCGGGTGGGAAAGGGCGGCCTGGTCAAGGATCCGCAGATCATCGCCGACTGCATCGCCTCTGTCTCGGCTTTCGTCGAGGCGTCCGGCTGGACGGTCAAGGGCGTGGCGCCCAGCCCGATCACCGGCGGCGACGGCCAGGTCGAGCACCTGCTCTGGGCCACCAAGGACTAGCCAAGAAAAAGGCCGCCGGCGCGAACGCCGGCGGCCCCAAGATGATCGAATGAGAAATCGGATCGTTTAGTCGACGACCTGGTAGCGGCCCGAAGAGTCAGGGCAGACGCGCACGAAGCGCTTCTGGGTGCGACCGTCGGGCAGGTAGATCGGGCTTTCGGCCAGGGTGCAGCCGTTGGCGTCGGCCCCGCCGGCAGCTCTGTTGCTGTCGGTCACGCTGTAGGAGCGCTCGGACTCGTAGGTGTAGCCGTCGCGACGGTCGCCATAGCGGCTGTCCTCGTAGCGAGGCGCATAGCCGCGATCCTCGTACCCGCGGTCGGCGGGCTCGTTGTAGGCGCCTTGATTGTAGGCCGGCGGGGGAGGCGGAGGAGGCGGGTTGGCGCCCGGCGCGCAGGCGGCCGAGTTGCGGCCGATGGCCGAACCGGCGATCGCGCCCAGCAGGCCGCCGAGCACGGCGCCTTCGGTGCGGGCGCCCTTGGCGGCCACGCCGCTGCCGATCGCCGCGCCGATGCCGGCCCCGGCCAGACCGCCGCCCGTGCCGCGCTGCGTCGTGCTGCGGCGGCAAGGATCGTAGTAGTAGCCGTTGCTGTCATAGCCATTGCCGCCGGCATAGGCGCCCGCGTTGCCATAGGCGCCATAGGCCTGGGCCGAGGCCATCGTCGGCGCCAGCGCGCCGGCGAGCGTGGCCGCGGCGGCGAGGCCGAGAACGGTCTTGAACATCATGGAAAACTCCTCCGACCGGGTCCGGAGATTCACCGCGACCCGCCTTACCGACCCAAACTGCCAAGCCTTTGATGAACGGCTGTTGAGCGACCCGTTCATCTTCGTTCACGCGTATTCGCTCGGAATACGCTATGAGCGTCCGAAATCTTGTCTGCGCCGATCGTGGCGCGGGCATGGCGGGCGCTGCGCCCCCGAAAATCATCACAGAAATGGCCGGGCCCGGTGAAGGTTCCGCCAGGCGAATTGGACTCTTTATGCGTGAATTCAGGATCCAGGCGGTCGGCGCCCAGGGCGACGGCATCGCCGAGGGCTCTTTCGTCCCCCTGACCCTGCCCGGCGAGCTGATCACCGCCGAGATGGCCGGCAACCGCGGCGAACTGATCGAGGTTCTGGAGCCCAGCCCCGACCGCGTGATCCCCCCGTGCCCGCATTTCGGGGTGTGCGGCGGATGCGCTTTCCAGAACTGGGACGCCAAGCCGTATCTGGAGTGGAAGCGAGAGCAGATCCAGTTCCAACTGGCCCGCGAGGGGCTGGAGACCGAGATCCTGCCGACCTTCGCCTCGCCGCCGGCCTCGCGCCGCCGCGTCGCCCTGCACGCTCGGGGCGGCAAGGGCGGGGCGCGGCTGGGCTTCAAGGAGCGCCGCTCGTGGAACCTGGTGAAGATCGAGGAATGCCCGGTCACCCATCCCAAGCTGGTCGCGGCCTTCCCGGCCCTGGCCCGCCTGGCCGCGCCGTTCCTGGAACACCCCAAGTCGGCCCCGACCCTGCACGTCACCCTGACCGCCACGGGCCTGGACATCGACATCACCGGCGTCGAGGCCAAGAGCGGCGGCCTGTCGGCCGACGCCCGGGTCCGCGCCGCGACGATCGCCGGCGAGCATGACTTCGCCCGGGTCACCATGGCCGGCGAGATGATCTACATGGCCCGCCAGCCGATGGTGAAGCTGGGTCCGGCGATCGTCTCCCTGCCTGCCGGCAGCTTCCTTCAGGCCGTGCCCCAGGCCGAGAAGGCCATGGTCGATTTCGCGATCGAGGCGGCCCAGGGCGCGTCGCGGATCGTCGATCTGTTCAGCGGCGTGGGCACCTTCACCTTCCGTCTGGCGGAAATCGGCCACGGCCACCGGCCTGAAGGCGATCACCGCCGAGGCCCGGGACCTGACCCGCCGGCCGATGCTGTCGACCGAATTGAAAAAGGTCGATGTCGCCGTGCTCGACCCTCCCCGGGCCGGCGCCTATGAGCAGCACGTCGAGATCGCCCAGTCCAAGGTCGCCCGTGTCGTCGGCGTCTCGTGCAATCCGGCCACCTTCGCCCGCGACGCGAAGCTTCTGGTCGACGCCGGCTTCCGCCTGGACCGGGTCTTGCCGGTGGACCAGTTCCTGTGGTCGCCCCATATTGAGCTGGTCGGGGTGTTTTCGCGGTAGGACGAGTCCTCTCCCAGGAGGGGGCCGTCCGGGAG
>NZ_JBFTZS010000269.1:0-6534 GCF_056406675.1 Caulobacter sp. P1_B12_2
CGCCGGAAGCTCTGAGTTCACGCGTCGGTCCCGGGTCTTCGCTTCGCTACGTCCGGGATGACAATAGAAAGAAGCTACTTGCGATCGCTCTTGGTCGTGTCGCGCAACGCCTTGAACTCAGACCCCGCCTGCCACTCCGGCCAGGTCTTCGAATTGGCGAGGTCGGCGCCGATTTCGTAGAACAGGCCGATGTCCTGGGCCTGACCGCTCAGGTCCCAGTCGGCGCTCCATTCGTCGGCGGGCTGGTGGTAGCGGTTGGCGGTGTAGTCCTCTTCCGCCTTCTGGCCGGCTTCCTTGCCGCCCTTGACCAGGTCTTCGCCCGAGCCGACCGAGATGGCCGGCACGCCGCGCTTTGCGAACGGGAAGTGGTCCGAGCGATAGAAGTGGCCGGCCTGGGGCGAGGGGTCGGGCGTGAAGTAGCGGCCATGGGCCTTGGCCTTGGCCACCAGCAGGTCCTGCAGGTCGACCTTGCCGTCGCCCGAGGTGGTGATGTCCTTGGCCGGACCGGCGGCCGACAGGGCGTCGATGTTCAGGTCGCCCACCGTCTTGGACAGCGGATACAGCGGGTTGGCCCCGTAATATTCCGAGCCCAGCAGGCCGCGCTCTTCGGCGGTGACGGCCAGGAACAGGATCGAGCGCTGCGGGGCCGGCTGGGCCTTGAAGGTGCGGGCCAGCTCCAGGATGGCGGCGATGCCGTCGGCGTTGTCGATCGCGCCGTTGTAGATCTTGTCGCCCTTGGCGTCCGGCTGGCCGACGCCCAGGTGGTCCCAGTGGGCGCTGTAGATCACGGTCTCGTCCGGGCGGGCCGAGCCCTTGATCCGGCCGGCGATGTTCTTGGAGACGATCACCGAGTGGTCGACGGCGTATTCGGCCGAGAAGGTCGCGCCCTTCAGTTCGACCGGCTTGAACTCGCGGCTCTGGGCCTGCTTCTTGAGCGCGTCGAAGTCCAGGCCCGAGGCCTTGAACAGGTTCACGGCCACGTCGCGCTGGATCCAGGCCTCCAGGTTCGGATGGCTCTTGGCGGGGTCTTTGCGGACGATGTCGAACATGGTGGCCGTGTTGGAGTTCTTGACCGTGGCCCAGCCGTAGGAGGCCGGCGCGCTCTCGTGGACGATCAGCACGCCGGCCGCGCCCTGGCGGGCGGCCTCCTCGAACTTGTAGGTCCAGCGGCCGTAATAGGTCATGGCCTTGCCGCCGAAGTCTCCGGAACCGGTCTCGAAGTCGGGGTCGTTGATCAGCACCACCAGGACCTTGCCCTTCAGGTCCAGGCCCTTGAAGTCGTCCCAATTGCGCTCGGGGGCCTTGACCCCGTAGCCGACGAAGACCAGCGGCGCGTCCTTGATGGCGACGCTGTCGACATTGGTCATGGCCGCGCGCACGGCGATCTCGTCGCCCTGCCCCAGGTGCGCGTGCTCGCCGTTGATCATGAAGTGGACGTGCGGGGCGCCCTTGATGTCGAACTTGCCCAGCGGCACGTCCTGGGTCCAGGCGCGGGTTGCGTCCTTCTGGAGGTCGCCGGCCGGCTCCAGCCCGATGGTCTTCATCTGGCCGACGATGTAGTCGACCGCCTTGGTCTCGCCGGCCGTGGCCGGGCCGCGGCCCTCGAACGCGTCGGACGACAGCACCTTGATGTGGGCCGACAGCTTGGCGGGGTCGATATTGGGCGCGTCCGCCGCGTGAGCCAGCATGGGAATGGCGATCAGGGCGGTCGCGAGCAGAAGGCGTTTCATCGGGCCTCTCTTTTGGAGCAGATCTTGGCGCGGACCCTAGCCGCAGGCGCCGCGCGCGTCATCCTCCGACTTGGCCGTACAGCGTTGTCAGGGACCGTCCCGCTTCCTGCCGCGTTTGCACCCCGTGAAGATCGCGACCTTCAACATCAACAACGTCGTCAAGCGCCTGGACAATCTGGTCGCCTGGCTGGCCGAGGCCGAGCCCGACGTGGTGTGCCTGCAGGAGCTGAAGGCCGAGCAGGGCTGGTTTCCGGCCGAGCCGCTGGCCCAGATGGGCTACCACGCCGTGTGGAAGGGTCAGCGCAGCTGGAACGGCGTGGCGATCCTGGCGCGGGACGCCCAGCCGGTCGTGACCCGCACCGCGCTGCCGGGCGATCCCGACGACAGCCAGGCCCGCTACATCGAGGCGGCGGTCAACGGGGTGCTGGTCGCCTCGCTCTACCTGCCCAACGGCAATCCCCGGCCGGGGGCGAAGTTCGACTACAAGCTGGCCTGGTTCGCGCGGCTGATCGCCCACGCCGCCGACCTGCGCGCGTCGGGCGCGCCGGTGGTGCTGGCCGGCGACTACAACGTCGTGCCGACCGAGGCCGACATCTACCAGCCGCACAGCTGGAAGGACGACGCCCTGTTGCAGCCGGAGGTCCGCGCCGCCTACCGCGCCCTGCTGGACCAGGGCTGGACCGACGCCCTGCGCGAGGCCCATCCCGACGGCCCGCCGTGGACGTTCTGGTCGTATCTGCGCAACCGCTGGCCGGCCGACAAGGGCCTGCGCCTGGATAATCTGCTGCTGACGCCGGACCTGGCCGCACGGCTGACGGGCGCCGGCGTCGACCGCTGGACGCGCGGCGAGGACGGAGCCAGCGACCATGCGCCGACGTGGGTGGAGTTGGAGGGCTGAGGGGGACGCGCGACGAGCGCATGTTCCCGGCTGGCTACAGGTCCCCGTTCAGGATCCGCGCGTACAGCGCCGGGTCCACATTGCCGCCGGAGCAGACGATCGCCGCCGTCTGGCCCTTCAGGTCGATCTTTCCCGTCAAAGCCGCCGTCAGGGCCACGCAGCCGCCGGGTTCGATCACCAGCTTCAGCACCGAGAACGCGTAGCGCATGCCCTCGGCCACCTCGGCGTCGGTCACCGCGACGATCCCACTAAGATTGCGGCTGTTGATCGGCCAGGTCAGCTCGCCGGGGATCGGGGTCAGCAGGGCGTCGCAGATCGAGCGGGCGCCCTCGTCGATGGTCTCCCGCTGGCCGGAGGCGAGAGATCGGCGGGTCTCGTCGAAACCGGCCGGCTCGGCGCCCCAGACCTCGGTCTTCGGCGACAGCGCCTTGACCGCCGTCGAGACGCCGGCGATCAGCCCGCCGCCGCCGACGGGGCTCAGCACCTTGTCCAGCTCGACGCCCAACGCCCTGGCCTGCTCGACGATCTCCAGCCCCGCCGTGCCTTGTCCCGCGATGATGTGCGGATCGTCGTACGACGGCACGACCACGCACCCGCGCTCGGCGGCGATCTGGTCGGCGATGGCCACGCGGTCCTCGGTGAAGCGGTCGTAGAACCGGATCTCGGCGCCGAAGCCGCGCGTGCCCTCGACCTTCACGGCCGGCGAGTCCGACGGCATGACGATCAGGGCCGGGCAGCCCAGCAACTGGGCCGCCAGGGCCACGCCTTGGGCGTGGTTGCCCGACGAGAAGGCCACCACCCCGCGCCGTCGCTCGTCGTCGCTCAGCTGGGACAGGCGATTATAGGCGCCGCGGAACTTGAAGGCCCCGGCCCGTTGCAGGGTCTCGGGCTTGATCAGCACGCGGCCGCCGAGGCGTTCATTGAGCGCCGGGCTCTCGATCAGCGGGGTGCGAACGGCCTGGCCTTCGAGCCGGGCGGCGGCGGCTTGGATGTCGGAAAGGGCGATGGTCATGGCGTGTAGGTCTATCGTCCCGCAAACCTCGCCGAAACCCTTTGCGAGCTGCGCCGTTCAAGCCATAAGAGGACACACGATCTGGCTGGGGAATACACTGTGAATAAAGCCCTGTTCGCCGCTGCGGCCTGCGCCGCCGTGGCTATCGCCGCGCCCGCGTTCGCCGGCGAGGCCTTTATCGGCGTCTACAAGCACGACGTCACGTTCCTGGGCGAGGCCGTCGGCCTGGGCGCCGCCGGCCGCGAGGACGGCGTCGACGTGCATCTGGGCTATCGCACCAACCGCATCGAGAGCCTGCGCTGGCTGGGCAAGCCCCAGGTCCACGCCTTCGTCTCGATCAACAGCGAGAACACCTCCAACTTCGTGGCCACCGGCTTCGACTGGCCGATCGAGCTGGGCGCGCCGGGCGGCTTCTACCTGCGTCCGGGCTTCGGCCTGGCCTATACGGACGGCGAGGCCGGCCTGCCGCCGGTCAACCAGCCGGGGATTTCCCAGGCCGAGATCGATCGCCGCCTGGTGCTCTACAACACCCGCATCGATTTCGGTTCGCAGGTGCTGTTCGAGCCGGAACTGGCCCTGGGCTACAAGTTCAACGACCGCGTGTCGGCCGAACTGTCCTACACGCACCTCTCGAACGGCCAGATCTTCCACCAAGGCAAGAACCAGGGGCTTGACGACGTGGGTGTCCGACTGGTTTACGCCTTCTGAAATCGCGGGGTCCGGCCTTCCGGACCCTGTCGCCGCCCAAGCTTGGGCCGCCCAGAATTGAATTCAACGTCCGCGGTCGAGTCCTGTCGAAGGGCCGCGTGACGTCACCGGGCAGGTGACAAGGCATATCTAGACCATGGCCAATGTGACCGTAGTCGGCGCCCAATGGGGTGACGAGGGCAAGGGCAAGATCGTCGACTGGCTGTCCAACCGGGCGGATGTCGTCGTGCGTTTCCAGGGTGGCCACAACGCCGGCCACACCCTGGTGGTCGAGGGCAAGGTCTACAAGCTGGCCCTGCTGCCGTCGGGCGTCGTGCAGGGCAAGCTCTCGGTCATCGGCAACGGCGTGGTGGTCGATCCCTGGCACCTGCTCTCCGAGATCGCCAAGATCGCCGAGCAGGGCGTGATCATCGGCCCCGATCTGCTGGTGCTGGCCGACAACGCCACCCTGATCCTTCCGCTGCACAAGGACCTGGACCAGGGCCGCGAGGCCGCGTCCAGCCAGAAGATCGGCACCACCGGCCGCGGCATCGGCCCGGCCTATGAGGACAAGGTCGGCCGCCGCGCCATCCGCGTCGCCGACCTGGCCGATCCCGAAGCCCTGAAGCCCAAGATCGAGCGCCTGCTCAGCCACCACGACGCCCTGCGTCGCGGCCTCGGCCTGCCCGAGGCCGACGGCGAGGCGCTGTTCGACCAGCTGATGGAGATCGCGCCGAAGATCTTGGCCTACGCCCAGCCGGCCTGGCGCCTGCTGGACCAGGCCCACAAGGCCGGCAAGCGCATCCTGTTCGAAGGCGCTCAAGGCGCGCTGCTGGATGTCGATCACGGCACCTATCCGTTCGTCACCTCGTCCAACACCGTCGCCGGCCAGGCCGCGGCCGGTTCGGGCATGGGTCCCAAGGGACCGGGCTACGTGCTGGGCATCGTCAAGGCCTACACCACCCGCGTGGGCGAAGGCCCGTTCGCCTGCGAGCTGGACGATGAAGTCGGCAAGCACCTGTCGACCGTCGGCCGGGAAGTCGGCGTCAACACCGGCCGCGCCCGCCGCTGCGGCTGGTTCGACGCGGTCCTGGTCCGCCAGTCCGTCGCCATCAACGGCATCGACGGCATCGCCCTGACCAAGTTGGACGTGCTGGACGGTCTGAAGACCCTGAAGATCTGCGTCGGCTACAAGATCGGCGACCGCGAGGTCGACTATCTGCCGGCCGGCATGCGTGACCAGGCCGCCGCCGTGCCGATCTACGAGGAAATGGAAGGCTGGAGCGAAAGCACCGCCGGCGCCCGCTCGTTCAAGGACCTCAACGCCAACGCCATCAAGTACGTGCGCCGGGTCGAGGAACTGATCGGAGCCCCCGTGGCCCTGCTGTCAACCAGCCCCGAGCGCGACGACACCATCCTGATGCGCGACCCCTTCCAGGGCTGATCGCGCCAAGGTTTGGGGACAGGCGCACGCGTCTGTCCCCAGCCATGCCCCTTCGGTTTTCCCAGGCCGGATTAGCGATTGCTTAGCAGGCCTGGCCCTATGACGTCGGCTTCCCAGGGAAGGTTCGCCGTCATTGGCCGCTGCGCGTCGTTTAATGAAGTCCGCGAACAAGGCGGATCGCCTGACGCGCAGCCTGCGGGCGCTTGATCGCGAGGCTTCGACCAGCCGCGTCCTGAACCTGCTGGCCATCGAGGCCCGCAGCGGCCACCGGCCCGAACACGCCGAAGCGCCGTTGTTTCGCAACCGCATCCTCAACAGCGCCCTGGTGGTCAAGCATCGCCTCCGGGCCGACGACATCTTCCTGTTCGACGAAATCCGGCCCAACGCCACCAAGATCATCATCCCGTTCGAGCGCAGCGATCTGGGTCTGGGCGGCCAGTCGTTCTTCGTGGGACAGCGCGGCTGGGTCGAGCTGCTGCGCGAGGCTTGCAACGAACACACCGACATGGCGCGCGACATCGCGACCCTGCGCCTGATCGACCAGCTTCCGTCCCTGGATCCGTTCCTGCTGCGCGAGCACCTGCGCCGCCACGGCCTGTCGGTGTCGTCCAGCTACTTCGCGCTGTCGGGCGCGGACATGGAGCAGATGCACAGCTTCGTGTCGGTCCAGATCTCGCATCTGATCGACCTGGCGTTCCGCGACACCGGCCGGGTCACCCCCGGGGCCTACGCCGCCCGCCTGGTCGAGGCCCTGCTGTCGACC
>NZ_JBFTZS010000270.1:0-6530 GCF_056406675.1 Caulobacter sp. P1_B12_2
CTCCGGGAGAGGGTTCAAGACCGCGCCCCGTCCGGAAACGCCCCTGACGTCATCCGCCGGCGGCGTGGCCCATCCGGGGCGGGTGGGCTGTCCGACAAGCAGACGTTCCAAGGTTCCGAGAAGGGTGGTTGTTCGACATCTCGGCCCCGATGCCCGATCGACCGATACTTCGCCGACTTCGTCTGCGAGGCGTGCAAGCTCATCGTCGAACTGGACGGCGTGACCCATGAAGGACGCGAGGACTACGACGCGCGGCGCACGCAGGCGCTGGAGCTCTTCGGATACGGTGCTGAGGATGCCCAATGAGCGGATCCTGACTGATCCTGGCGGAGCCGTCGACGACATCCTCGCCGCCCCCGACCGGACAGGGTGTAACCTCTCACCCTCCCACCGCCTGCGGCGGCGGGCCCCTCCCTCTCTCTATGAGAGAGGGGTTCGGGTATGTCCGCCTAGGGTCGGAAGCGGAAACCAGGCCGCCTCCAGGGGCCGGACGTTGCACTCGCCGCTCGACAGCGGWCGTCGCCAAGGTGAGAGATGGGTGGCTAGGCACAGCCAAGCCCCGCCACCCCGAGCAGGGCCACTCTTCTATGTGGTGGGATTGTCCCAATCAACCGATAGGGTACACTCGCGCGCAGTGGGGGAGAGCACAATGAGGCCGTTCCGAGCAATCAAGAGGCATGGCTTCGTCGGCGCCGGCAAGTTGGCTGTGATGCACATCCGCAGGCCAGTAAACCTGGCTGTAAGCAGAGCGCTTAAACTTAAAGCTGTCCGATCTGAGTACGGAATCTGGATGCGGGCAAATTGGGGTGACACCACATTCAATTACTGTGTGCGTGGGTCCTATGGGCGCTTCCTGTCCGATCTTCTTCGAAGTCAGCGCAGCGAGTTCGTGTTTCTGGACATTGGAGCCAATCAGGGACTCTATGCCTTGGTCGCAGCGAAGAACAGATACTGCGTTCGCGCAGTCGCGTTTGAGCCTGTCATGTCTACGTTCCAGCTTTTGCAGGACAACATTGGGCTAAATCGCGCAACTCGCGTCATTGCCTGCAACTTCGGCATCTCCTCCTCAAACGAGACGCTCCAGATATCAGTAAGTGCTGCACACAGCGGGGCGGCGTCGATCCACCACAAGTCCGACGACAGTTCGTACCAGCAGATCGAGGTGCGAACAGGCGACGCCATTTCCGAACACATCATCGAAGCCCTGCCGATCATTGTGAAGGTGGATACCGAGGGGCACGAGGCTCTGGTGATCGAGCAGTTGATGGCGTCGTCGTTTGTCGCGGATATCCAGGCCGTGTTCTACGAGGTCGACGAGAGCTGGGTTAACCCGGCGGACATAGAAGGCGCTCTCAGGGCGCAAGGGTTTTCGAACTTTAAGAAGGTGCGATCAGGCACGCACTACGACGTTCTGGCGACCCGGTGACGCCAGGCCCGCCGCCCTCGGGCAGCGTCCGGGCTACACCCCACACCCCTTAAATCGAATGGGGGCGCCCGACAGCGGACCTCCTGAGCGTCAGCTTTGGGTCGCTAGCGGACATCAACGCCTCGCCAACCACCGCCCCCTAGACACCGCCCCCTCCCCAGCGCCATATCCGCCCATGCGCGACCACGACGCCGACGTCATCATCGCCGGAGCCGGCATGGCCGGAACCACCCTGGCGCTCGCCCTG
The DNA here is from genome assembly GCF_056406675.1 of Caulobacter sp. P1_B12_2. Lineage (NCBI taxonomy): Bacteria > Pseudomonadati > Pseudomonadota > Alphaproteobacteria > Caulobacterales > Caulobacteraceae > Caulobacter > Caulobacter sp. P1_B12_2. The sequence goes on from NZ_JBFTZS010000270.1 coordinate 1,674, forward strand.
GCCTCGGCCGGGGTCAAGGCCCTGCTGGTCGACCCCCAGCCGTTCGACGCCCAGCTGGCCGAAAGCTTCGACGGCCGCTCGTCGGCCATCGCCTATTCGTCGTTCCGCCAGTGGCGGGCCATCGGGGCCGGCGAGGCCCTGGCGCCCCACGCCCAGCGGATCGAGCAGATCCTGGTCACCGACGGCAAGACGCCGGGCCCGGCCTCGGGCGGCCCTTCGCCGTTCTTCCTGCGCTTCGACAGCGGCGAGATCGCCGACCGGTCCGAGGGAGAGCCCCTGGGCTATCTGATCGAGAACCGCCAGATCCGCGCGGCCCTGGCCAAGACCGTGATCGACAAGGGCATCACCGTGCTGGCCCCCGCCGCCGCCAAGACCCTGGAGGTCACTCCGGCCGGCGCGACGCTGACGCTCACGGACGGCCGCACCCTCAGCGCGCCGCTGGTGGTCAGCGCCGAGGGCCGCAACGGCGTGCTGCGCAAGGCGGCCGGCATCGGCGACATCGGCTGGAGCTATGGCCAGAGCGGGGTGGTGGCCACCGTCCGCATGGAGCATCCCCACCACGGCGTGGCCCACGAATACTTCCTGCCCAGCGGTCCGTTCGCCATTCTTCCGTTGACGGACAATCGCGCCAGCCTGGTGTGGACCGAGAGCACCGACCGGGCCGAGGCCCTGCGCCACGCCTCGCCGGAAGCCTTCCACGCCCACCTGATGCGGCGGTTCGGCGAGTTCCTGGGGACGGTCGAGATGGCCGGCCCGACCTTCGTCTATCCGCTGTCGTTGTCGCTGGCCGAGCGGCTGGTCGCCCCGCGCATGGCCCTGATCGGCGACGCCGCCCACGGCGTGCATCCGATCGCCGGCCAGGGCCTGAACCTGGGCCTGAAGGACGCCGCCGCCCTGGCCGAGGTGGTGGCCGAGGCCCTGCGCAACGGCGAGGACATCGGGGCCGAGGCGACGCTAGAGCGCTACGCCCGCTGGCGGCGGTTCGACAACGTCTCCAACGCCCTGGCCTTCGACGGCTTCGTGCGACTGTTCTCCAACGACAACCCGCTGCTGCGCCTGGCGCGCGGGGTCGGCATGGCGGCGGTCAACCGCATCGCCCCGGCCCGGCGGTTCTTCATGCACGAGGCCGGCGGCGGGGTCGGTGATCTGCCGAAGCTGCTGCGGGGCGTGGCGCTCTAGACCTTCACCACCCAGCCGCGCTTGCGCATGTAGGCCACGACCATCCAGATCAGGCCGACGAAGATCGCCACCGGGATCAGGGCCGCCGTCTTGTCGCCGACATAGGGCGTGGCCCAGGCGTACGGGATCTTCAGCATGTGGGCGGTCAGCATGATCGAGGCCAGCATGTGCAGGCTGTAGGCGAAGACGGCGTTGATCCCGAAGTCGGTCAGGAAGCCAGAACCCGGCAGCCGCCAGCCCTTGATGTCCAGCGCCTGGTGCAGGCCCGCCAGCAGGACCAGGGCGATCCCGGTCGACAGCAGCACGAAGCTGCTGGTCCACAGTTCCTTGGAGATCGGGAACACCAGGCCCCAGGCCAGGCCGCCGACGATCATGGCGGCGCCGGCGACCAGCAGACCCGCTGATCCCCGCCGCGCCAGCAGCCACTCGCCGGCCGCGACGCCGAGCAGGGCTTGGGCGACGGCCGGCAGGGTCGAGAGCAGGCCCTCCGGGTCGTAGCCCAGCGGCCCATGCACATAGGTGTGGGCGCCCAGCACCAGGCGGTCGAACCAGCCCACGAAGTTCGCGCCGGGCTTGAGCAGGTCCGTGACCCCGTCCGGGAACGGCAGGAGGGTCAGGGGCCAGTAGAGCGCCAGGATCGCCACGGCCAGGACCAGTCGGGCGCGCGGACCCAGTGTCTTGTAGAGGACGGCGGCGGCCAGGAAGCCCAGGGCCAGGCGCTGCAGCACGCCCATGGGCCGGAACAGCACGCTCTCGGGCGTGGCCATCCAATAGAGGTTGGACAGGATCAGCCCCAGCAGGAACAGGCGTCCGGCGCGGACCAGCAGGCGGCGCAGGGTCGCGCCGTCCAGCCCTGTTGCATCACGTCCGGCCAGGGCCAGGGGGATGGAAACCCCGGTCATGAACACGAAGGTCGGGAACACCGAATCGGCGAGCGTGAACCCCCGCCAGGCGGCGTGCTCGAGGCTGGGGAAGATCGCGTAGCCGCTGACATAGTAGAGGTAGGAGGCGCTGTTGACGACGATCATGCCGACGATCGTCAGTCCACGGAGCACATCCAGCGAAGCCAGTCGCTGTCGCTCGACCTCGGCCCCCTGCGCCACGGCCTAGTCTTCCAGGCTGCGGGCTTCCTCGGGCAGCATGATCGGCACGCCGTCGCGGATCGGATAGGCCAGCTTGGCGGCGTTGCTGATCAGCTCGCCCCGGGCGCGGTCATAGAACAGCGGCGCGCGGGTGACGGGACAGACCAGCACCTCCAGCAGGCGCGGGTCGAGATCGGCGGGCGGAGGCGGGGGTTGGGCGGTCATGGGTGTGGTTCTATGCCGTTTCGGAGAGGTTGAGAACCTTCGCCAGACTTTCAGCCATCATCCTCGGACTTGTTCCGAGGACCCCTGTTTCAGCCGAGAAGAATGAGGATCCGAGGGGCGGGGAGATCGCGGCTCAACGGCCAAGGTCAAGGCGGCGGACCTAGGGTCCTCGGAACAAGTCCGAGAATGACGACCGTTGAAGTCACTGAATCATCGTCGGGTCTTCGTCATCCCCAGCCGCGTCGATCTCCAGCAGGGCCACCAGGGTCTCCCGGCGCTCGACCAGGGTCGGGGCCTCGAGCAGGGCCTGCTTCTCGACCGGTTCGAACGGCAGGGCCATGGCCAGGCTGTTGATCAGGGCGTCGGACGGCGCGGCCTCGGCGCTGGTCCAGTCGATGGCCAGGCCGCGATGGTCGAGATAGCGGCGCAGGGCGCCCAGCAGGGCCGCGGCTTCACCGCCCCCCGTCGCGCCCTCGGCCTGTTCGCGCAGGTCCTCTTCGAAGGCGGTGAAGTCGGCGCGGACCTGGCGGTAGGGCGAGCGCGACGGCAGTTCGTCGCCGACCCGGAACCGGCAGACCCCGGTCAGGGTGACCAGGTAGCGGCCGTCGCTGGTCTCGGCGAAGCTGGTCACCCGGCCCGCGCAGCCGACGGGGGCCAGGTGAGGACGCTCCACGTCGCTGCTCGGCCGGGTCTGGACCATGCCGATGATCCGCTCGCCCGACATGGCGTCGTCGAACATGTTGAGATAGCGCGGCTCGAAGATGTTCAGCGGCAGCTGGCCGCCGGGCAGCAGCAGGGCGCCGTCCAGGGGAAACACCGGGATCACCAGCGGCAGGTCGTCCGCCCTTCGATAGGATCCCGGCATGCGACGCTCCCTTGTCTGACGGGTCTAGCTGAACAGGATGGAGGACAGCCGCTTGCGGCCGGCCTTGGCCACCTCGGACGCGTAGCCGGCGGCTTCAAATACGGTGAGAAGTTGCTTGCGGGCCGCCTCGTCGTTCCAGACACGGTCGCGTTCGATGATGGTCAGAAGATGGTCCGAAGCGGCCTGAAGATGGCCGGCGCCGGCCAGGGCCTTGGCCAGTTCGAAGCGGGCCTCGTGGTCGTCGGCGTCAGCCGCCAGGCGCTTTTCGAACGGCGCGGTCTCGGACGGGGCGTCCTCGGCCAGGGCCAGGGCGGCGCGCACGCTGTCCAGGTCCGGGTCCTTGGCGCCGGCCGGGGCGGTGGCCGCGACCTCGGCCGCGCCCTCCAGATCGCCGCCGGCCAGGTAGCACTTGGCCAGGCCGCCGATCGCCTTGACGTTGGTCGGGTCCATCTGCAGCGCCTGGGCGAAGGCCTGGGCCGCGCCGCCGAGGTCGCCCAGGTCGACCGACTCCTTGGCCATGGCCAACAGGGCGTCGAGGTCGCTCTCGGCCGGCGGACCCGAAAGGCGGGCGATGAAGGCCTTGATCTCGCTCTCGGGCACGGCGCCCTGGAAGCCGTCCACCGGCTGGCCGTCGACGAAGGCGTAGACGGTCGGGATCGACTGCACGCGCAGCTGGCCCGAATAGCCGGGGTTCTTGTCCACGTCGATCTTGACCAGCTTGACCGCGCCGTCGGCGGCGTTGACGGCCTTTTCCAGGGCCGGGGTCAGCTGGCGGCACGGGCCGCACCAGGTGGCCCAGAAGTCGACGATGACCGGCTGGGTCTTGGAGGCCTCGATCACGTCGGCCATGAAGCTGGCGTCCGTGCCGTCCTTGATGTGCGCGCTCTTGGCCCCCCCTTGCCCATTGGGGCCGCCGGCGGGAATGGGGGCGGGCTTTTCGCCGATCAGGGCCATGGAAAGTCTCTCATACGGGTCGCAACGCGTTCAGCGGGAAGATGGTCCCTGACGACGACAACCGCAATCTCCGGAATGGGTGGCGGACGTCGATACGGCGCTTCCAGCGCTGAGCGCGAATGGGTCGATATGGTGTTTTAAGGTTGAGTCGTGATGACATTCACGCACAGATTGCCTTCGCAATCCATGGAGACGCGCATGTCAAACCTGCCGATCATCAACTTCACCACCAACGACGCCGGCCAGACGGTCGGCACGGCGATCGCCGAGACGAACCAGTCGCTCCGCGTCGGCGATCAGCTGTCGATCAACGGCTCGACCGACCTGAGCCAGATCATCGTCGGCAATTCGGGGGCGCTGGTGAACGCGATCCAGCTGCAGAACGGCGAGTTCTTCACCTTTGAACTCCAGATCCAGGGGCAGGGACCGGCCGGCGCCGGCTCGGGCTCGCTGGTCGTCACCCTGATCGACGGCGCGGGCGGCAGCCATTCGCTCAAGCTGAACAGCAGCACCAACAAGACCCACGAGCTGGGCTTCAATACCTCCCTTGGG
>NZ_JBFTZS010000271.1:0-6495 GCF_056406675.1 Caulobacter sp. P1_B12_2
CCGCACCGGACTTGGCCTTGGCGGCGGCCGCGGCGGCGGCGAGCTCGGCGGCCGAGACCGGCGGCGGTTGTGCAAGGTCGGTGGCCGGCGCGGCCTCGGGGAGCTCGGAAAGCAGGGCGCCGGCGGGAACGACCGCTTCCTGGACCTTCGCGTCCTGGGCGGCGGCCGGGGTCGGAGCGACCTCCGTCGCGGCCGCCTGGGTCGCGGCCGGAGCGGCGGCTTGGGCGGTCTCGCCGGAGGGCTTGGGCGCTTCGACGGTCGGGGCCTGCATGGCGGCGATCAGGGCGGCGGCGGCCATCGCGGCGGCCTCGGTCTGGCCGCCGGTCGCATCCACGGCCTGGCCGTCGGCGGCGGCGACGGTGGTGTCGGCGGCGGCGGCCTGATCCTTGCTGTCGGTCTTGCCCTCGGTGGCGGAAGCCTCCGAGGTCTTGTCACCGGCCTTGCCGGCGTCGGCGGCCTTGGCGGGCGACTTGACGTCGGCGGTCTTGTCCGAGGCGTCCGCGGCCTTGTCGGCCTTGGCGTCGGCGGCCCGGTCGGCGGCGGCCTTGGCGCCGGAGGCCTTGTTGTTCTGCGCCTTGTCCGCGGCCTTGCCGGCGTCCTGGGCGTCTCGCGTGGAGGACTTGTCGTTCGCGCTTCCGGTCTGAGCCAGCAGCGCGCCGAAACCTTCAGCCGCATCCTTGTCGTAACCGCCGGCGAGCGCCGGGGCCGAAGGAAGGACGGAGGTGGGAGCGGCGATCGCGGTCATGCGTCGATGAGGTCCACGGAGGATGGCGGCCCGAAGAGGACACGCCTTGATCCGGACTTCCCTGAGCAACCGTCGGGCCAACTCGCGAAATCGACGTAACCAACTGTTTTAGCTGATGTTAATCTTGCATTTACGACTTCGGATTGACCGACCACGGCGCTTTTTGCCGGGCTAAACAGGGTTAATGCGACCAGGCTTGCCGCGTCGTCGCGCCTCACCCCGAGTTGGCGCCCTCCTTGCGCATAGGTTCCTGTCGCTCGCTCGACGTCAGGAACGAATTGCCATGAATTTCAATGGCTTGCACATCGCCGATGGGGGGAAGCCCCACAACGCCCGGCAGTTTTCGCCGGGCAAGGTCGCGTCGTGCCGTTCGTGGTTTGCCGAGCAGGCCGGAGAATAGATCATGTCGTTGAACACCATCTTGAACGTTGCGACCTCGGGGATGATGGCGGCCCAGACGGGCCTGCGCGTCGTTTCCGACAACATCGCCAACATCAACACCGCCGGTTACGTCCGCAAGACGATCGCCCAGTCGAACCTGGTGTCGAACGGCATGGGCGTGGGCGTCAACATCGACGCCATCAAGCGGGCCACCGACAAGTTCATGGCCGCCGCCAGCCTGAACGGCGCTTCTGATTCCGGACGTGCGGGTGTGATCGCGACCGCGATGGACAACGCCCAGAAGCTGTTCGGCGACCCCACCACGACCACCAACTTCTTCGCGACGCTGGATGACGTCTACGCCGCCTTCTCCATGGCGGTGGACGACCCCTCCTCGACCCTGCTGCGCAGCAGCGCCGTGACCAAGGTCGAGGACTTCCTCAGCGAGAGCAAGCGCATCACCTCGTCGCTGTCGAACCAGATCAAGGACACCGACAACCGCATCGGCGCCGACGTCGACCGCGTCAACGACCTGCTCAAGCAGATCGACTCCCTGAACGTCGACATCACCCGCGCCAAGATGTCGGGCGCCGACGGCACCGGCTCCGAGAACGTCCAGAGCGGACTGATCAACGAGCTGTCGACCTACATGAACATCCAGGTCAGCGACCGCACGAACGGCGGCGTCGTGGTTCGTTCGGCCGAGGGCGTGACCCTGGCCGGCAACGGCCCCGCCACGGTCACCTACAATCAGTCGGGTCCGGCCAACGGCTATCTGACCGTCGTCACCGCCAACAGCGGCGGCCAGGTCATGCCGCTGGCCGTCACCAACGGCGAGATCCAGGGTCTGCTGGAACTGCGCAACAAGGAACTGCCCAACCTTTCCGACCAGCTGGGCGAGTTCGTCAGCCGCGCGGCCGAGGAGCTGAACCGCGCCTCGAACGCCGCCAGCTCGGTCCCCGCGCCGAACCGCATGACCGGCAAGGACACCGGCCTGGACGCCCCCTCGGCGTTCAAGAACTTCACCGGCAAGACCACAATCGCCATCACCAACGCCGCCGGCGCCGTCGTCCAGCGCGTCGATGTCGACTTCAGCGCCGGAACCATGACGGTCAACGGCGCGGCCGGCCCGGCCTTCACCAACACCAACTTCCTGACCCAGCTGAACACCGCCCTGGGCGGCACGGCCACGGCGGGCTTCGCCAACGGCGAGCTGAGCCTAAACACCACGACCGCGACCAACGGCATCGCCATCGTCGATGACGCCACCACGCCCTCGACCAAGGCCGGCAAGGGCTTCTCCCAGTTCTTCGGTCTCAACGACATCATCCGCTCGGACGGCTACTCGCCCTACGAGACGGGTCTGATCGCCGCCGATCCCAGCGGCTTCACGCCCGGCCAGACCATCACCCTGCGCCTGACCGACACCGACGGCAGCCGCATCCGCGACATCCAGGTGGCCATCCCGACCGGCACCGGCTCGATGCAGGAAACCATCGACGCCCTGAACTCGCGCAATTCGGGCGTCGGCCTCTATGGCTCGTTCGCCCTGGGCTCGAAGGGCGAGCTGAGCTTCACGCCGAACGGCGCCACCCCGGTCACCCTGTCGGTGGTCGAGGACCTGACCCAGCGCGGCGTCGGCGGCCCCTCGCTCAGCCAGCTGTTCGGCGTCGGCATGAGCGAGCGCAGCACCCGCGGCGGCCTGTTCAAGATGGACCCGGCGATGGAAGCCGATCCCTCCAAGCTGCCGTTCGCCAAGCTGGACCTGACCGCGGCGGCCGGCGTCCCGGCCCTGGCGGTCGGCGACGGCCGCGGCGCCCTGGCCCTGGCCAAGGCCGGCGACAGCACCGCCAGCTTCGCCAACGCCGGCGACGCGGCAGGCTCCAAGAAGAGCGTCCTGAACTACGGCGCCGACTTCAGCGGCTCGATCGCCCGCAAGGCCAACTCCGCCACCAGCCGCAAGGAAGCGGCCGACTCCGTAAAGACCGAGGTCGACGCCCAGCGCCAGTCGCAAGAGGGCGTCAACCTGGACGAGGAGCTGGTCAACCTGACCACCTATCAACAGGCGTTCAACGCCTCGGCCCGCCTGATCCAGGCGACGAAGGACATGTTCGATGTCCTCACCAATATCATCTGAGGTTAAGCCATGACCCGCGTCTCCACCTCCGGCAACTTCGGCGTGATGACCAGCAACCTGATGCGCGCGCAGGTGCTGCAGAACATCGCCGGCGAGCAGGTTTCCAGCCAGAAGAACGCCACCGACCTGAAGGGCTACGCCAAGAACGCCGAGGTCCTGACGGCCATGAAATCGGCCCAGGCCAAGGTGGCCGGCTTCATGGACCAGACCTCGCTGGTCGCCAACCGCCTGGACGTCCAGGACATCGGCATCGGCCAGGTCTCGGACGCCACCCAGGAGGCCCGCGACGCCATCGCCAACGCCATCGCGGCCGGCAGCGCCGAAACCCTGATGCAGCAGATGACCGGCGCGTTCGGCGACGTCGTGCAGGGGCTCAACAGCAAGTTCAACGGCCGCTACGTGTTCGCCGGCGCCAAGTCCGACACCCCGCCGACCACCGCCACCAAGATGGCCGACCTGACCGCCGGCCCGCCGATCGCCACGCTGTTCAAGAACGACCAGTACATCACCAGCAACCGCATCGACGACACCACCTCGGTCAACACCGGACAGCTCGCCGACAAGTTGGGCACGAACGTCTACGGCGCCTTCCAGCAGGTCCAGGCCTATGTCGACGCCAACGGGCCGTTCACCGGCAAGCTGACCCAGGCCCAGAGCGACTTCCTCAAGGGCCTGCTGCCCGTCTTCGACGGCGTCAAGACCGGGCTGGTCACCGCCCAGGCCCAGAACGGCCTGAATCAGAAGCGCTTCGAGACCGCCAAGACGGACCTCTCGAACCAGTCCGACACCCTGACCACCATGGTCGGCGGCATCACCGACGTCGACATGGCCGAGGCGATCACCCGCCTGGAGTCCGCCAAGCTGGCCGTCCAGGCCTCGGCCCAGGTGTTCGCGTCCTTGCAGAACTCGTCGCTGCTGAACGTGCTGAAGTAGGCCGCCTCAGCCCACGGCCTGGGCGGCGGGGAAGGTCCAAGACCCGTCGAGGATCGCCTTGCGGGGCCGATAGAGCCGGATCGTGTAGTTCCAGCCGGGCATGATCGCCAGGCAGTTGGCGACGTCCGGCCCGCAACCGCCGAACTGCACCCGGAACGAGCCGTCGGCCTCGGGCTTGGCGGTCAGGTTGTTGAGCGAATAGCCGCCCTGCCCGCCGGCCTCGAAGAAACCCTTGGCGTTGTAGACGCTGAGCGACCAGAAGCCGTCGACCGGCACATCCTTGACGGTCAGGACATGGACGGTCTTGCCGTCGTTACGTCGCGGCTCGATGCTGTCATAGGACGCGGCCTCCGGCGGATTGCCGCCCCAGCCGATCGCGGCGCCGATCAGACGGTCGATCGGATCGACCTCTTCCGGGGTCCCGAACGCCCTGGAAAGACCGCCCGAGGCGCCCAGCACGGCCAGGGCGTCGCGTATCCGTCCCTGCGAGACCGGATCCCAGGTCGGAACCTCGAACACACCGCTCGCCGCCTGCGATGTCACGATCTCGTCCTGGGCGGCGTTGGCCGCCTTGACGTCGGCGGGGTCGTTGGGATCGGCAAGGGTCCGGATGATCAGGAACAGATAGCGCGTCCCGACCTGGGCCTGGTCGTAGACGCGTCGGGCCGGGCCGTAGACCACCTCGAGCGTGTAGTGGTCCTGCGACAGCACCTGCATCGACATGAAGCGCGCGCCGACATCGGGCAACGTGATCGTCACCGGACCGGCGGACAGGTCGAAGACGCCCATCGAATAGAGCGTGTCGCGGTTGCAGCGCACCACCGTCTGGGCGTCGATCGCGACCGGCGCTCGGTTGTGCAGAAGTTTGCCGAAGGCGCCATCGGCGACCGACCTGGCGAAGTACATGTCGGTTTCGGCCCGGACGAAGTTATGGACGGTGACCGGCGCCGGTTCGTCCGCGTTGGGGGTCGCGCTCATCTCACGGGTCCTTTCCGACCGTTCGACATCGGCGCCAGCCAAGCCCGGTTCCCGTGGCGCCCTCAATCGGTGCGACTACCGAGTTTCGCCCCGGTCGTTAGGGTAGTCGACGCTGGCCCCTCCAAGGCCGCGACACCCGCAACCTCGCAAAACCGCCCCCGAACCGCTATATGGCCGCGATGGACGCCGACACCGCTCTCTTCGACACGACCGCCGCCCCCTCCGCCCTCGACCGCGCGGTCGAGCAGGCGCGCGCGGCCGTGGGCCTGCCGGTCGGGACACGGATCGTCGCGGCCATGTCCGGGGGCGTCGACTCCACCGTCACCGCCGCCCTGCTGGCCAAGGCCGGCTACGACGTGGTCGGCGTCACCCTGCAGCTCTACGACCACGGCGCGGCGATCGCCAAGAAGGGCGCGTGCTGCGCGGGTCAGGACATCATGGACGCCCGCATGGCGGCCGAGCGGATCGGCATCCCGCACTACGTGCTGGACTACGAAAGCCGCTTCAAGGAGCAGGTGATCGAGGAGTTCGCCGACGCCTATCTGCGCGGCGAGACGCCGATCCCCTGCGTGCGCTGCAATCAGACCGTCAAGTTCCGCGACCTGCTGGACGTGGCCCGCGACCTGGGCGCCGAGGCCATGGCCACCGGCCACTACGTGCAGCGCGCCTTTGCCGGCGGCGGCAACCGCCCGCAGCTGCGCCGCGCCGCCGACCCGGCCAAGGACCAGAGCTATTTCCTGTTCGCCACCACGGCCGAGCAGCTGGACTTCCTGCGCTTCCCGCTGGGCGGCATGGACAAGCCGACCGTGCGCCTGGTGGCCGCCGAGTTGGGCCTGGCCATCGCCGACAAGCCCGACAGCCAGGACATCTGCTTCGTGCCCGAGGGCAAGTACACCACGGTGATCGACCGGATCCGGCCGCACGGCGCGATCCCGGGCGACCTGGTGCACATGGACGGCCGCGTGCTGGGCCGCCACGAGGGCGTGACCCGCTACACGATCGGCCAGCGGCGGGGCCTGAACATCGCCGTCGGCGACCCGCTGTTCGTCGTCAAGATCGACGCCGACAAGCGCCAGGTCATCGTCGGCCCGCGCGAGGCGCTGTTGACCCAGGCGCTCTCCTTGAAGGAAGCCAACTGGCTGGGCGCCGAGGACAGCCTGGAAGCCGCCGCCGCCGGCGGCGCGCCGGTGCTGGCCCGCGTGCGCTCGACCCGCGAACCCGTCCCGGGCCGCCTGGCCCTGGTCGACGGCGAACCGCGCCTGGTGTTCGACGTGCTGGAAGAAGGCGTCGCCCCCGGCCAGGCCTGCGTGCTGTACGACCC
>NZ_JBFTZS010000272.1:0-6467 GCF_056406675.1 Caulobacter sp. P1_B12_2
GCCTGGGACAGGGCGTCGCGGGCGCCGGCCTCTTCGATCAGGATCTGGTCGATCTCCAGCAGCGTCTGGTCGCGGCGGATCTTGGATCCCTGCCGAAAGCCGATCATGTACCAGCCGGCCTCGACGTCGCCCTGGGCCTGCATGGCCTCGACCTCGGACTCCGCGTCCATGGCGGCGACCTTCATCTCGGCGGTCTGGCGGCGCTCGACCACGTCGGCCAGGCGCTTCTGCAGGGTCTCGACCTTGTGGTTCGAGATGCGGATCAGGGAGTCGGCCCACTTGGTCATTACGCGGCTTCACTCTGCAGGATGTGGGCGAGGTAGCCGAAGCTGTCGTCGAGGCTGGTGGCCTCGTCGGGGCTCTGGCTGAGGAAGGCCTCGACCGCCGGATTCAGGCGGATGGCGCGGTCGATCAGCGGATCGGCCCCGGCGCGGTAGGCGCCGATGCGGATCAGCTCTTCCATGTTCGAATAGGCGGCCATGCACTGGCGGGCCATCTTGACCACCTCGCGCTCTTCCAGCGTCTGGCAGCCCGGCATGGTCCGGCTGATGGACTTGAGGACGTTGATCGCCGGAAAGCGCCCGCGCTCGGCGATCGACCGCTCCATGACGATGTGGYCGTCCAGGATGCCTCGGGCGGCGTCGGCGATCGGCTCGTTGTGGTCGTCGCCGTCGACCAGCACCGTGAACAGGGCGGTGATCGGGGCGGCCGTGGTGCCGTCGGGGCGGATGGGACCCGGGCCGGCCCGCTCGAGCAGCTTGGGCAGCTCGGTGAAGACGGTGGGGGTGTAGCCCTTGGTGGTCGGCGGCTCGCCGGCGGCCAGGCCGATCTCGCGCTGGGCCATGGCGAAGCGGGTCACCGAGTCCATCAGGCAGAGGACTTCCAGGTCCTGGTCGCGCAGGAACTCGCTGACCGCCAGGGTCATGTAGGCGGCCTGGCGGCGGGTCAGGGCCGGCTCGTCCGAGGTGGCGACCACGACGATGGCGCGCTTGAGGCCGTCCTCGCCCAGGGTCTCCTCGATGAACTCGCGGACCTCGCGGCCCCGTTCGCCGATCAGCCCCACCACGACGGCGTCGCACGTGGCTTCCTTGGCCAGCATCGACAGCAGCACCGACTTGCCGACGCCCGAGCCGGCGAAGATGCCCAGGCGTTGGCCGCGGCAGGTGGTGGTGAAGACGTTCATCGACCGCACGCCCAGATCGATGCGCTCACCGACCCGGCCACGAGCGTGGGCGGGCGGAGGCGGGGTTTTCAGGGGGTAGGGCACCTCGCCCTGCGGCAGCGGGCCCAGGCCGTCTATGGGCTCTCCGAAGGCGTTGATGATGCGGCCCAGCCAGGCCTTGGTCGGGCGGACCACGGCGCCCTCGGGCATGATCTTGATCTCGGCGCCGGGTGCCACGCCCTCGACGGGGCCGAACGGCATCAGCAGGGCGCGTGTTTCGCGGAAGCCGACGACCTCGGCGGGCAGGGTCGGAAGGTTCAGACGCTCGATCTCGACGCGCGCGCCGACGGCAAGACGGGTCAGCCCGCCGCGCGCCTCGATCAGGAGGCCGTTCACAGCGGCGACGCGCCCGAAGACGGTCAGCGGATCGATACGTTCGACGGCGGCGATCAGGCTACGCAAGCACAACTCCCGACGGCTCGAAGCCAAGCTTTGGGCCTCGTGCGTTAATGGGGAGTGAAGTAGACCGACATGGTTAATCGGCGCTTTAGGTTTGCGGTTAAGGCGGGGGCTGCGTCCTTATGTCTTTCCGCTCATCCCGGGGCCGGGATGAGCGGATTTGGACCTCAGGGCCGGGCCAGATTGGCCTTGAAGAACCCCACCACCTTCGCGTCGAAATCCTTGTGGAAGGCCGCGCGGTCGAAGCCTGGCGCGCTGGTGCAGATGAACTTGGTGTCGGCGCTCTCCGGGTCGTTGCAGGGCGTCATGAAGTCGAAGTGGCCGGCGCCGGGGACCATATGCCACTCGGGCGGCTTGGGCAGGTTCGCCCGCACCGTCGAAGCGTAGAACGGGTCGGGCAGGATCTGGTCGTTCTCGGCCCGCCACAGCTGCAGCGGCAGGGTCACCTTGGACAGGCCGGCCTTGCTGAAGCTGTAGCCCATGGCCGGGGCGGCCGAGACCACGGCCTTGATCCGCGCGTCATGCGTCCAGACCGACTTCATCACGTCGGCGGGCGGCGGGTGCGAGGCGGTCAGCTTGCAGTCGAAGAAGTCGGGGTGAGCCTTGCAGTGCGGGGTCAGGGTCTTCAGGTCGGGCTCGGCGCCGGCCGCGACCAGCACGGTGAAGCCGCCCGAGGAGAAGCCGAACGCGCCGACCCGGTCCGGATCGATCGCCGCGTGCATCGGCGAGGCCTTCAGCATGTAGTCGATCAGCACCGACAGTTGGCGCGGCCGGTTGGCCATGTCGGTGGCGCGGCTCTGGTCGGCGTAGTTGTCGCCGGTGTGGGTCAGGGCGGCGACCACGAAGCCGGCTTCCGCCAGGGCCTGGGCGGTGTCGGCATGGCCGCCGAAGAAGCCGCCGTTGCCGTGCGACATGACGATCAGCGGCAGGTGGTCGCCGACCAGAGGCGCGCCGGGCGCCGCGGTCTGGTGACCGATGCCCAACTTCATGGGCTTGGCGGGCGCGTCGGCGGGATACCAGACGCCGACGGTGATCGGCGCGCCGCCTTGCGGATCGGCGGCCTGGAGCACGGTGAAGCCCGCGGTGGCCGCCAGGGCGGGCGCGGCGAGGCCGGCCAGGGCCAGGGCGGTCGCCGAAGCGAGACAGAGCGAACGGATCGACATGGACATCCTCGATGAGTGAAGCGTGGCCAAGCTCATCGCTCGTCGGGTCGGGGGCCGCCATCGTGTCTTCGCGAACGGGCGAACGGGTTCGCGAACCGGCGAACCGACGTTATAGCAACGGTATGACCGCCCCGATGCCCGCCCCATGACCGCGAAAGCCGAGCCGCTGCTGGGAACCGCCCGCGAATGGGCGATCGACTTCGCCGTCGCGGCGGCGATCGGCCTGTTCATCGGCGTGCTCGGTCCGTACGGCAGCTATCTCAACGGGGCGGTCGGGCCGCGCATCTTCCATTTCATCGTCTGTTTCTGTGTGGGAACCCTGATCTTCGGGGTGCTGCAGCGCCTGGCGGTGGCCGGGGCCGAGCGCCTGCGGATTCCGGTCTGGCCGGTGATCATCGTCGCGCTGCTGGTCGGTTGCGTCCCGCTGGCCCTGTTCATCAGCTGGCTGGCCACCACCCTGTGGCCGTTCCTGCGCGAGAGGATCGCGCCGCTGGAATGGTACGGCCAATGCGTCTTCCTGTCGGGCCCGGTCCTGACCTTCGTGATCGTGCGGCGCGCGCTGAAGGCGCGGTCGATGCGCGGCGCGCTTCCAGTCCAGGCGGCGCCGCCGTCGGCGATCACGACGCCGGTCATGCCGCCGCCCGGCGAGGTCCTCTGTCTGCGCATGGAGGACCACTATGTGCGGGTCCACACCCTGGGCGGCTCGCGCCTGGTCGCGGGTCCGTTCGAGCGGGTGATCGCCGGCATGGCCCAGGAGGGGATGCGCGTGCACCGCTCGTGGTGGGTGGCCCGGGCAGCCGTGACGGGGGTGATCGCCGACGGCCGAAACCTGCGCCTGACCCTGAGAGGCGACCTCACCGCGCCGGTCTCCCGCGCCTCGGTGGCCAGGCTTCGGGAGGCCGGTTGGCTGGCGCCGGAAGCCTCGGGCGAAAAATAGGGTGAAACCCTCAGCGGCGCGACGTCGCGGGTAAACGATGGTCGGGTCGCCGGCGACGCTCCAGACCCCCGCTCAAGGCCGCGAATTTCTCGCGACAGAACGCCGCAATCTCGCCTCACAGATGAACGGCGGAGGCCTTAAAGGGGCGGCAAGGTGAGCAACAGGGCCCTTTACAAGCCCGCGTTTCCGGGCGTTTGAGGCCAAAAGGAATCGTCTTGACGGACTGTCCACAGCCCCCTGCGACCTTTGCGCCAAATGAGTCGCTGACCGCTTGCGCCCGATTCGCAAATCAGATTAACCATTTCTCCAACAGGAACATTCACCATTAACCTGTCTTAAATTAACTGTCCGGCAAAGTGCAGGACGGGTTTCACCGGCGGTATTCCGCCAAGCTGTCGAATAATGCCGCCCAAGGGCGGGGAGGGCTGCATGCGCGTACTGTTGATCGAGGATGACAGCGCCACCGCGCAGACCATCGAGCTGATGCTGAAGTCTGAAGGCTTCAACGTCTACACGACGGATCTTGGCGAAGAGGGCGTGGATCTGGGCAAGATCTATGACTACGACCTGATCCTGCTCGACCTGAATCTGCCGGATATGAGCGGCCTTGATGTTCTGCGCACCCTGCGGGTGGGCAAGGTGAACACGCCGATCATGATCCTGTCGGGCAGCGCCGAAATCGACACGAAGGTGAAGACCTTCTCGGGCGGCGCCGACGACTACATGACCAAGCCGTTCCACAAGGACGAGATGATCGCCCGCATCCATGCGGTGGTCCGTCGTTCGAAGGGTCACGCCCAGTCGGTCATCAAGACCGGCGACATCATCGTGAACCTGGACGCCAAGACGGTCGAAGTGAACGGCAACCGCGTTCACCTGACCGGCAAGGAATACCAGATGCTGGAGCTGCTCTCCCTGCGCAAGGGCACGACCCTGACCAAGGAGATGTTCCTCAACCACCTGTACGGCGGCATGGACGAGCCCGAGCTGAAGATCATCGACGTCTTCATCTGCAAGCTGCGCAAGAAGCTGGCGGCCTCGGCCCAGGGCAAGCACCACATCGAGACGGTCTGGGGCCGCGGCTACGTGCTGCGCGACCCGAACGAGCAAGTCGCCGCGGCGTAAGCCGACGCAGCTCGAAACCCGAAAGTTCAACGCCCGCCTCGCAGGAGGCGGGCGTTTTCTTTTGCTAGGACAAAGGCTTAGGCCTGTCCGTGACAAATCGCCCGAAGCACCGAATAGTCCTTGCCGGAACAGGGCGTCATCCGCCATTTTCCGGCGCGAGGTTTGCTGGGGGGCATCTCAGCCGTGTCATTTTGAACGCATGCGGCATCGTTACCAGTCGGGGTCTTGATGCAGGAATTCGATCCGAGACGGCCGACCATGCGTCTGGCCCCGAAGGTCTTCACCGCGATCGCCGGTCTGGCCGCCTTGGGCGTGGGCTGGAAGCTGACCGCGACCGACGCGCCGGTGCAGGTCGTCCGCGCCCCGCTTGACGCCAACGCCCTGGCCGCCTTGCAGCACGCCGCGTTCGCCAGCGCCGAGGCCCAGCCGGGCTTCGAGCGTCCGGAATCGATCCCCGTCAAGGTGCGTCCCGGCGAGACCCTGGAAAACGCCGTGCTGCGCACGGGCATCGCCCCGAATGACGCCCACCAGGTGGTCGCCGCCCTGCAGGGCGCGATCGACACCGTCAACATCAAGGCCGGCATGGCCTTCGAGGCCGCCGTGGCCGAGCGCCGCAATGGTCGCGCGGGGTCCGCCCGGCTGATCGGCCTGTCGATGCGCACCGGCCCGTCCTCGACCCTGACCGTCTCGCGCACCTTCGACGGCGCGATGAAACTGCGCGAGCTCGAGGAAAAGGTCACCGACGAGACCAAGGTGGCCTGCGGCGAGATGAAGGGGTCGTTCTACGAGAGCGTGGCCGACGTGGGCGGCACCCCGGCGGTGATCAGCCAGGCGGCCAAGCTGTTCTCGCACAAGATCGACTTCTCGCGCGACATCCACGAGGGCGACAAGTTCTGCCTGGTGTTCGGCCGCACAGTCACCGAGAGCGGCCGCACGGTCGAGGCCGGCGACCTGGAATACGCCGAGGTCAAAGGGCAGAAGTTCTACGCCTTCGAGCGCTCGGGTGACGACGGCAAGCCGCAGTTCTTCGACGAGCTGGGCAAGAACATCAAAGGCTTCCTGCTGCGCACGCCGGTCGACGGCGCTCGCATCACCTCCACCTTCGGCATGCGCAAGCATCCGGTGCTGGGCTACACCCGCGGCCACAAGGGCGTCGACTTCGGGGCCGGCACCGGCACTCCGATCCTGGCGGCCGGCGACGGCGTGGTGCTGGAGGCCCGCCGCTGGAGCGGCTACGGCAACTGGCTGCGCATCCGCCATTCGAGCCAGTGGGACACCGGCTACGGCCACATCTCGCGCTACGCCGCAGGCATCCGGCCGGGCGTCCACGTGCGCCAGGGCCAGGTGGTGGCCTATGTCGGCGCAACGGGTCTCGCGACCGGCCCGCACCTTCACTACGAGGTCTGGCTGAACGGTCAGCGGGTCAACCCGATCGGCGCCAAGGTGCCCCAGGGCACGATCCTGGCCGGCGGCGAGCTGAGCCGCTTCAAGGCCCAGCGCAACCACATCGACCAGATGCTGGCCGCTGGCGGCGACGTCGTCGAGGACAAGGCGGCGCCGAAGCTGGCGTTGGCCTCGCTGGACAAGGCCAAGGGGCCGGCGTTGCGGTAGGGCCTACAGA
>NZ_JBFTZS010000273.1:0-6467 GCF_056406675.1 Caulobacter sp. P1_B12_2
TACCCTCTACCCTCCACCATGACCGACGCTATCGACGATGAGGACGAACACGGCGGCCGCCGCCGCGCCCTGAGCAACGCCAAGGTGCTGGGCTTCATCGCGCGCTTCTGGCTGCGTCGAAAGGGCCTGTTCCTGGCCGGCGTCGGCCTGACCCTGGCGGCGATCTGCTTCGACCTGGCCCTGCCCTGGGCCTCGGGCCGGCTGATCGACATCGTGACAAGGGGCCCCTCGGCCGTCGACGCGGCCTGGGGCGCCTGGGCGGCGTTCGTCGGCGTCTATCTGGGCTTCTCGCTGATCCGCAACCTGGCCATGCGGTTCTGGATCCCGCTGGCCGCCCGCAACATGGAGGAGATGACCAACGAGGGTTACGCCCGCGTCCAGGCCTTCTCGTCCGACTGGCACGCCGACAGCTTCGCCGGCGCCACGGTGCGCAAGCTGACGCGCGCCATGTGGGGCTATGACAGCGTCACCGACGCGGTGACCATCTGGCTGGCCCCCAGCCTGATCGTGCTGGTCGGCCTGTCGGTGATGCTGCTGCT
Source organism: Caulobacter sp. P1_B12_2 (assembly GCF_056406675.1). Taxonomy (NCBI): domain Bacteria; kingdom Pseudomonadati; phylum Pseudomonadota; class Alphaproteobacteria; order Caulobacterales; family Caulobacteraceae; genus Caulobacter; species Caulobacter sp. P1_B12_2. The sequence continues at coordinate 540 of NZ_JBFTZS010000273.1, forward strand.
GCGCCAGCCCCTGGCCGGGGGCGTGGCCCTGGTCGTCGTGGCCGCCTACATCACCGTCAACCTGGTGGTCACCACCCGCTACGTCCGTCCCGCCAACCTGAAGTCCAACGCCCTGGACTCCAAGATCGGCGGCGGGCTGGCCGACGCCGTCACGTCCAACCCGACCGTCAAGAGCTTCGGCGCCGAGGCCCGCGAGAGCGCCCGCGTCGCCGAGGTCACCGCCGCCTGGCGCGAGGCGGTGATGGTCACCTGGCACAAGTTCACCAATGTGTGGCTGGGCCAGAACCTGCTGCTGGTGCTGCTGCAAGGCGGGCTGACGGCGGCGATGATCCATGCCTGGGCCAAGGGCACGGCGACGCCCGGCGACGTGGCCTTCGCCATCACCGCCTTCATGCTGATGAGCGGCTATCTGCGCAACATGGGCGAGAACATCCGCATGCTGCAGAAGGGGCTGGACGACACCGAGGACCTGGCCGCCTGGGAGGGCCTGGCCCCGCAGATCGCCGACGCCCCGCACGCGCCCGACTTCCAGCGCGGCGCCGGCGCCATCGCCTTCGAGGACGTGACCTTCCGCTACAAGTCGGCCGGCGCGCCGCTGTACGACCATTTCTCGCTGACCATCGCCCCGGGCGAGCGCGTGGCCCTGGTCGGGCCGACGGGCTCGGGCAAGTCGACCTTCGTCAAGCTGGTCCAGCGCCTGCATGACCTGCAGGGCGGGCGGATCGTCATCGACGGCCAGGACGTGGCGCACGTGACGCAAGGCTCCCTGCGCCGCGCCATCGCCGTGGTGCCGCAGGACCCGGCCCTGTTCCACCGCACCCTGCGCGACAACATCGCCTATGGCCGTCCCGACGCCACCGACGAGGAGGTCGTCTCGGCGGCCAGGAAGGCCCGCGCCCACGAGTTCATCCTGCGCCTGCCCAAGGGCTACGACACCCTGGTCGGCGAGCGCGGCATCAAGCTGTCGGGCGGCGAGCGCCAGCGCGTGGCCATCGCCCGCGCCTTCCTGACCGACGCCCCGATCCTGGTGATGGACGAGGCCACCTCCTCGCTCGACGTCGAGACCGAGGGCCAGGTGCAGGAAGCCGCCGAGGCCCTGATGCACGGCCGCACCACGATCGTCATCGCCCACCGCCTGTCGACCGTGCGCGGCGCGGATCGGATCCTGGTGTTCCAGAACGGCCGCGTGGTCGAGGAGGGGCGGCACGGGGAGCTGAAGGAGGCGGGGGGCGTGTATGCGCGGCTCAACGCGGTGTCCGAGGGCGTGGGCTAGGGCCGGGGACATGCCCTCGCGGCGTGTCCCCATGGTTCGCACGGCGCTGGTTTAGGGGACACGCCGCAAGGGCGCGTCCCCGTCCGTGAGCCATTTAGAACGCGTCCTCTAGGATCGTACCCGCGCAGGCCGGATCACGGGGAACCAGATGCAGGCGGCGACCGCCGATATCGAGGTCCGATTGGGGAGCGGCCGGAACAACCTTGGCCGGCGCTTTTTCCAACAGCGCCGTTAGCCCGCCCTGTCCGCAGGCTGCCGTGCTACGGGCGATCTCATTCCATTCATCGCCCTCATACTTGTAGAGGCTCAGACGATTACTGTTGGAAAATAGAACTTCGTCTTCCCCATCGTGATCGGCGTCGATGACGACGGCGACACACCCACGACCTCCGCAGAGGGCGTTGCTGCCCCGACCAAAGGCGCCTTCCATAAAGCCCTTCGGCAGCTCGCGCCCCTGTGGAAACACCGAGATCTTGAACGGCGCGCTCGCGTCGACCTTTTCCGCCTGGGCCTGCCGCGCCTCCCAGCGGTTCTGGCGCTTCAGGACGATGGCGGCGCTTTCACGAACCATCTGATCTTTGCTGGTCGCCAGACGCTTCAAAGCGTCGGCGCCATAGCGCCCGCCATCCCATCGCAGGGCCTCGTAGTCGAAGTCCCCGGCCTTCACCTTGCCCATCTCCAGCCGACCCACCTGGTCGCCCACCGACAGCCGCCTCGGATCGGCCAGCGGCGTGCACAAGGCCAGCAGCACCGCGATCACCACGAAGGCCATGGCGATGTTGGTGACCTCCAGGGCCTTCATCCAGGCGCCCGGCCGAACGGCGGCGATCACGTAGCCGACCGCGTAGCCGGCCGCGACCAGCACGCAGGCGGCGGCGATGATCCGGTCGGGGCTGAGGCCGTACTGGCCGATCCGCAGCGACAGGCCATAGGCCGCCAACACCGTGATCGGGACCAGCAGCACGCCGGCCAACCGCGCGGCCCATTTCAGCACCACCGCGGTCGTCTCGGTCCCGTCCTGATAGGCGGCGTTGGCCAGCAGGATCAGGAAGGCGTCGGCGGTCAGCAGGATGGCCGTGGCGCTCTTGGTCTTCCACAGCGGCTCCAGGCCGGTGAAGGGCAGGGTCAGCAGGAAGGCCGCGGCGATCAGGGCCATCAGCGGCAGCAGCCAGGCCAGCAGGGTCAGGGCCACGCTGCGCACGCCGCGCACCAGGTTGGCCCGCACGTCGGTCAGCTGGACGGCGGCGGCGAACATCACGGCGGTGGCCGGGAAGGCGAACCACTCATGCTGGATCAGCTTCTCGATGGCGTTGACGCCGATCAGCTTGAACAGGGCCGAGGCCAGGAACAGCAGCAGCCAGAAGGCGCCGGTGAAGCCCAGCGACAGCACCGCCTGCACGCCGTGCTTCCAGGTGACGTCGAAATAGGTCGGGTAGCGGGCGATGCGCCGCCGCTCCATGTCGGCCGGCTGGACCAGGTGGTGGCCGATGAAGATCAGGGCGGCGATGGCCAGAAAGGTCTGGGGCCCGAGGTTGTCGACGCGCGGGACGCCGGGATCGCCGCTCCAGATCCCGTAGGCCGCCAGGCCGCCGGCGACCAGGGCGGCCACGGCCTTCCACACCGCCAGGGTGCGTAGACGCAGGGCCGAGATCCCGGCCAGCCCCACGAACGGCACGAACAGCACGATCATCAGGAAGGCGGCGAAGACTTCGCGCTGGGTGGCGGGCCAGACCTTGGACTTGTCGGCCTGGTACAGGCCGTACAGCAGCAGGCCCTGGACCAGGCCGGTGGCCAGGCGGATGATCGTCGCGCGGCGCACCGCGCGGGGATCGACGGGGTCGAGCGGGGTTTCGGTCATCGTCGGACTCTCACAACCTTGGCTATCGATGGAGGACAGGACCACGCGCGGCGGGCGGCGCCTAGGGTCAAGCTTGCGGGCCCTTCGACCCTTGCTCTACGAGTGAGGGACAACCCAGGAGCATCGGCTTGACGACGACCCTGCCCCGGACGCTGGAATATCGCGACATCGATCTCGCCCGGTTCCGCGAGCAGATCCTGCCGGCCGGCAAGCCCGCGGTGCTCAAGGGCCTGGTCGCCGACTGGCCCGCCGTCGCGGCCGGTCGCCGATCGGACGAGGCGCTGGTCGCCTATCTGGACGCGATGGACAGCGGCGCGCCCGTCAGCGTGCTGAGCGGCGGCGCCGACATCGGCGGGCGGTTCTTCTACACACCAGACCTGACCGGCCTGAACTTCCAGCGCGACGAGATGCCGTTGTCCCGGGCCCTGGCCGCGCTGCTGGAGCTGCGGCGCGTCGCCCGGCCGCCGGCCATCGCCGTCCAGTCGACGCCGACGCCGGAGGCCCTGCCCGGCTTCGCCGAGGCCAACCGGCTGGCCCTGCTGGATCCCAAGGTCGCGCCGCGCATCTGGATCGGCAACGCCATCACCACCGCCACCCATTTCGACATGAGCCACAACATCGCCTGCGCGGTGACCGGGCGACGGCGCTTCACCCTGTTCCCGCCGGACCAGCTGAAGAACCTCTATCTGGGGCCGTTCGACTTCACGCCCGCGGGGCCGCCGGTCAGCCTGGTCGATCCGGCCCGGCCGGACCTGGAGCGCTACCCCGACTTCCCGGCGGCCCTGGCGGCGGCGCAGGTCGCCGAGCTGGAGCCGGGCGACGCGATCTACATTCCCTATTGCTGGTTCCACAACGTCGACTCCCTCGACCCCTTCACCGTGCTGATCAATTACTGGTGGAACGAAGCCCCGGCCCTGCTGGGCCCGCCCCTGACGGCCCTGGTCCACGCCATGGCCAGCGTCCGCGGCCTGCCGCCCGCCGAGCGCGAGGTCTGGCGCGAGATGTTCGAGCACTTCGTCTTCGAGCGTGACGGCGACCCGGCGGCCCATCTTCCGCTCGACCGGCGGGGCCCGCTGGGCGAAATGACGCCCGAGCATCTGGCCCGTCTGCGCGCCGTTCTGGCCGAGGCGTTCAACTCGCCGTAGCCAGTCCGAGAAAAACGGTTAGGTTCCGCGCCGTTCAGGAGACCCGCATGGCCTATCGCTCGCTTCGCGAATTCATCGACGTCCTCGAAGCCAAGGGCGAACTGGTGCGGGTGACCGAGCCGGTGTCGACCGTGCTGGAGATGACCGAGATCCAGACGCGCCTGCTGGCCACGGGCGGACCGGCGGTCTTGTTCGAGAACGTGATCCTGCCCGACGGCTCGCGCTCGCCGATGCCCGCGCTCGCCAACCTGTTCGGCACGGTCAAGCGGGTGGCCATGGGCGTCACCCTGGGCGGCGAACCGCGCACCACGGCGGGCGAGCTGCGCGAGGTCGGCGAGCTCTTGGCCTTCCTGCGCCAGCCCGCTCCGCCCAAGGGCCTGAAGGACGCGCTGGACATGCTGCCCCTGGCCAAGACCGTGATGGCCATGCGGCCCGGCACGGTGAAGAAGGCCCCGGTGCAGGAGGTCGTCCTGACCGGCGACCAGATCGACCTGTCCAAACTGCCCGTCCAGACCTGCTGGCCGGGCGAGCCCGCGCCGCTGATCACCTGGCCGCTGGTCGTCACCAAGGGCCCGGGCAAGGACCGCGAGGACGACTTCAACCTCGGCATCTACCGCATGCAGGTGATCGGCAAGGACCGCTGCATCATGCGCTGGCTGGCCCATCGCGGCGGGGCCCAGCACTACGCCCGTCACAAGAAGGCGGGAAACCGCGAGCCCCTGCCCGCCTGCGCCGTGCTGGGCGCCGATCCCGGCACCATCCTGGCCGCCGTGACGCCGGTGCCTGACACGCTCAGCGAATACCAGTTCGCCGGCCTGCTGCGCGGGGCCAAGGTCGATCTGGTGGCCGCCAAGACGGTGCCGCTGATGGTGCCGGCCCACGCCGAGATCGTCATCGAAGGCCACGTCCTGCTCGACGAGTACGCGGACGAGGGCCCCTACGGCGACCACACCGGCTACTACAACAGCGTCGAGAAGTTCCCGGTCTTCCAGGTGACGGCGATCACCATGCGCAAGGACCCGATCTAYCTGACCACCTTCACCGGCCGCCCGCCGGACGAACCGTCCGTGCTCGGAGAAGCGTTGAACGAGGTGTTCATCCCGCTGATCCGCCAGCAGTTCCCCGAGATCGTCGACTTCTGGCTGCCGCCCGAGGGCTGCAGCTACCGCATCGCCGTGGTGTCGATGAAGAAGGCCTATCCAGGCCACGCCAAGCGGGTAATGCTGGGCGTCTGGAGCTATCTGCGCCAGTTCATGTACACCAAGTGGGTGATCGTCGTGGACCACGACATCAACGCCCGCGACTGGAAGGACGTGATGTGGGCGATCAGCACCAAGATGGACCCGGCGCGGGACATCACGGTGATCGAGAACACCCCCATCGACTATCTCGACTTCGCCAGCCCGGAGAGCGGACTGGGGTCGAAGATCGGCCTGGACGCCACCGACAAGCTGCCCCCCGAAACCCACCGCGAGTGGGGCGAGGAAATCCGCATGGACCAGTCGGTGATCGACACCGTCAGCGAGAAGTGGGCCCGGCTGGGCCTGCCGGGGGACGGCAAGCCGATCTGGAAGTAGACGCCAGGACGCCCCCTCCGCCACGATGCGTATCCGCATCGCGCCACCTCCCCCGCTTTGCGGGTGAGGAGGAAC
>NZ_JBFTZS010000274.1:0-6450 GCF_056406675.1 Caulobacter sp. P1_B12_2
GGCCAGGGCGAGGGCCTGCGCCAGCCGGTGCACGCCGACGACCTGGCCGGGGGCGCGATCGCCGCCGGCCAGGCCCCGGCCGCCCGGGACAGGGCCTACGACCTGGTCGGCGGCGAGACCCTGACCTATCGGGTGATGGCCGAGCGAATCTATGAGGGCCTGGGTCGCCGGCCGGCGATCCTGCCTCTGCCCGTCTGGCTGTTTCGTCTGCTGCTGACCCTGGCCAAGCCGTTCTATCCAGGCGCCACGGCGACCATGGGCGACCGCATGGCCCAGGACCTGACCTTCGACGACGCCCCGGCGCGGCGGGACTTCGGCTGGGCGCCGCGGGATTTCCGGCCGAGGTTCTGAGTTCGTTTTTCGTTGTCATCCCGGACGGAGCGCGCAGCGCGAAGATCCGGGACCGACGCCTGAGCTCAGCGCTTCCGGCGGTCCCGGATAACGGCTGCGCCGTTTCCGGGATGACAAGATTTGAGAGTCGCCGCGCCTAAGCGTCGCTCAGCACCATGGCGAACGGGACCTTCTCGCCGTCCTTGTCGACATAGCCGCTGACCAGCTTGTGGTCGGGATCGAGCACGCCCAGGTCGACGTCCTCGGTCGGGAACATCACCACGCGGCGCTCGCCGATGCAGATCAGCAGCTCGTAGCCGTCATAGGCCCGCTGCGACATGGCCTTGAGCCGCGAATAGTAGGGCTCGCGCGTCCAGGACGCCGGCTTGCCCGGATCGACCACCACGTTCAGCCGCTTGCCGTCGCGGTCGGGGTACATCAGGAACCCGGCCTTGTCGGGCCGCCAGGCGGCGTCCAGCCGCTCCGAGGTCAGCCACAGGCAGTGGAAGCCCCGGCAGGCCTGGGGGCGGGCCTCGTATTCGCCGCATCCCGAGCCCTTGCGGAACACCCCGCACCACTGGCCGGCCGGCTTGGCCAACTCGCTGATCTGCAGGACCTTGCAGCACATGCCGCAGTCGCCGCACGACTTGGACGGGGCGGGGGCGGAGATGGGGATCGCTTCGCTCATGCCGGGATCTCGCGCACCAGGCCCTGGTCGATGTCGCGATCGGGCAGGATCGTGAAGCCGCGCCGTCCGACCAGGACATTGAGGGTCAGGCCGTCGGCCGCGCCGCGTGCCGCCCAGGCCTTGAAGGTTTCGTGGAAGGGCGCTTTGCGCCAGGCGTCGGGCGTCGACGGATCGACCTCCACCACCAGGGTTCGGCCCTCGTTCTCGCGATGCAGCACGAAACGCGCCCGGTCCGGCCGCCAGCGGTCGTCGAGATTGGGCGCGTTCAGCCAGTAGCAGGCGTAGTCGGCGCAGGCCTGGGGCCGGTCGGCGTAGATCCCGCAGCCCGCGCCCTTGCGGTAGTGGCCGCACCAGGCGTGCGGGGCCTTGTTGATGGCGGCCACGCCCATCAGCTTGCAGCACATCCCGCAGTCGCCGCAGGTCCTGGCCTGTTCCACCGTCCCTCGCCCCGTAATCGTCCGGAGACGGATTTATCGCGGTTTCGTGACGGTTTTTCGCGTGTCCGGGGACATGCCCTCGCGGCGTGGCCCCATGTTCAAGCACCGAGCCTGCGGTTGGGGACACGCCGCAAGGGCATGTCCCCGGCTCAAGTCTCGCTCCACACCGCCAGCTCGTTGCCGGACGGGTCGGTGAAGTGGAAGCGGCGGCCGCCGGGGAAGCTGAAGATCGGCCTGGTGATCGTCGCGCCCGCCGTCGTCACCTTGGCCAGCATCGCTTCGATGTCATGGGCGTAGAGCACCACCAGCGGCCGGTCGGTCGAGCCTTCCTGCGGGGTGCAGAACCCGCCGTCCGCGCCCTGACCCTCGAAGGCCGCGTAGTCGGGACCGTAGTCGGTGAAGGCCCAGCCGAAGGCGGCCGTGTAGAAGGCCTTGGTGGCCGGCAGGTCGCCGGCGGGCCATTCGATATAGTCGATCTTGCCGTCTTCGCGCATGGTCGCGGCCCCTCCGTTGTTCTTCTTATGTTCTAGAGCGCCGCTATGGCAGAGTCCAGACACTGGTGCGCTTGACGGCCATGTCCTCCAACTCCCGCGTGGTCGGCACCTGGTACTCGGCCAGCTTCACCAGCCCGGCCTTGGGGAAATAGGTGCGGCCGGGATCGCCGATCAGCACGCTGGCCCCCGCCGCGCGGCCCTGGCCCAGCCAGGCCATGACGGCCTCCGCCATCGGCCGTTCGTAGCAGATGTCGCCGGCCAGCAGCACGTCGACGGCGGGAGGCGGGGCGTCCAAAAGATCAACCTCGGTGAAGGCGACCTCGACCCCGTTGGCCGCCGCGTTCAGGCCGATCGCCGCCTCGCAGAACACGTCGATGTCGGCGGCCAGCACGCTGGCCGCGCCGGCCTTCATGGCGGCGATCGCCACCAGGCCGGAGCCGGACGCGAAGTCGATCACCCGCTTTCCGGAAACGATCGCGGGATTGTCGAGGATGTAGCGCGCCAGGGCCTGGCCGCCGGCCCAGGCGAAGGCCCAGAACGGCGGCGGCAAGCCGATCTCGACCAGCGCCTCCTCGGTCATCTTCCAGATCGGGGTGATTTCATCGGCTAGATGCAGCGACAGTTCGGGCGTGTGCGGCGGGGCCTGGAGACGCGTGTTCTCCAGGATGAAGGCCCGGCGGCCGGTCAGGGTCTGGTCGATGCTGGAGACTTTCATGTCGGCGAAGCGACAACCGAAGGTTCTTGACGAACGGCCTCAACCGTTTAGCGATTGGCTGCGGCCAAGCTTGTAGGCCGCTGTTCCGTTTTGGGGGGAATACCATGAAGTTCGACACCCGGCTCGCCGTTCGGGCGGCCCTGCTGACCTGCGCCGCATTCAGCCTCGGCGCCTGCGCCACCGTCACCCGCGGCTCCAGCCAGGCCTGGACCGTCGAGACCACGCCAGGGGGCGCGGCCGTCAAGACCACCACCGGCTTCAAGTGCGACGCCACGCCTTGCACCTTCAAGATGAAGCGCAAGAAGGAGTTCGACGTCACGATCACCAAGGCCGGCTACAAGCCCTACACCACGAGCGTCACCAACCAGATCGGCGGCAAGGGCGGGGCGGCTTTGGCCGGCAACGTACTGGTCGGCGGCCTGATCGGCCTCGGCGTCGATGCGGCGACCGGCGCCAGCAAGGACCTGACGCCCAACCCGCTGAAGGTCACCCTCGAGCCCGACGCCAAGATCGCCGCCGCGACCCCGACGGCTCCGGCCAACTAGGCCTGCTGGGCGGCGGCCGGCGCCCTGCCGGACGCCGCCTTCAGCACCGACAGATAGCCGGGCGCGGTCAGCATGCCGCCCGTCAGGCCCTTTTTCACCAGCAGCCTATGCGCCTTGGGCAGGTTCCAGCACGGCATGTGCATGAACAGGTGATGCTCGGCGTGGAAATTGACGTGATACGGCGCGATCAGGGCCCGCTCGATCCAGTTGGCCGAGGTGGTGCGGGCGTGGCGGAACGGGTCGGGCTCGTCCTTGGCCACCAGCGCATGCTCGGCGATGTTGCGCAGCCGGGTGACCAGCGGAAACCAGGTCGCCATCGGCACGATCCATAGGGCCAGCCAGGTCCACCACAGGCCCGCCGCGCTCAGCACGACCAGCAGGCCCAGGTTCCACAGCAGGAACGGCCCCTGCCGCGCGACTTCGCCGCTGAACACCGCGCCCTTGGGCTGATCGCCCTTCAGCTTGCCCAGCAGCGGACCGAACCGCTGCTTGAAGAAGGTCTGGCCGGTCAGGTCGCGGACGATCTTGCGACGCAGAGAGGCGCGGGTCGTCGGGAACGGCGCCGACAGGATCAGGTCCGGGTCCTCGGCCTGCTGGGCGTATTTGTGGTGGGTCAGGTGATAGGGCCGATACTTGGCCAGCGAAGCGCCGGTGGGCGCGGCGCACAGCCATTCGCCGACCCAGTCATTGACCTTGAGGTTGGGGTGCAGCCCGCCGTGCGCGGCCTCGTGCATCAGGATGGCCAGGCCCAGCTGGCGGGCGCCGATCAGCATCACCGCCAGGAGGTAGGTCAGGGGATTAGGCCAGATCACGAAGACCGCCCCGGCCGCGACGATCACCGCCCAGGCGTGGGCCACCATCAGCAGGCCCTTCCAGGACGAGCGCGCCGACAGCGGCGCCCACTCCTGGGGCGTGAACAGTTCCTGCGGCTTGATGCGGGACGCGACGGCCATGGAACGATCATGCCACATTCAGCGTCACGCTTACAGAATGACCCGACGTCACACCGCCTCGGAGACCGCCATGCGCCTGCTGCTGACCGCCCTCGCCCTGACCTTCGTCACGCCCCTGGCGGCGATCCCCACCGCGTCCTTGGCCGCCAGCTACGACTGCGCCAGGGCCCGGGCTCCGGACGAGAAGGCGATCTGCGCCTATCTGCCCCTGAACGACAAGGATGTGCGGATGGCGGTGCTCTACGACATCAACAAGCGCACCCTGGCCATGGGCGGCCGCGGAGCGATGCAGGACGACCAGCAACAGTGGCTGCGCGACCGCCGCAAGTGCGGCGCCAACCGCGCCTGCCTGACCCGCGCCTACGACCGCCGGCTGGACGAGCTGGACCGGAGCATGGAGCGGATCTATCGCAACGGGCCGTTCTGATCCTCGCCCTTAGAACCCCGGCGGCTTCCACATCCCCGCCGCCAGGGCCAGGAACAGCACGAAGCCGACCTGGGCGTTGGACTTGAACAGGGCCAGCGCCCCGACCGGGTCGTCGACCCGCACCCGGGACGCCTGGCGCGACAGATGGACGGCGACCAAGGCGGCCAGGGGCAGGAACAGCGGCCCCAGGTCGCCGACCCAGGCCGCGGCGATGACCAGCACGAAACAGGCGACGTAGAAGCCCAGAACGCCCATCTGCACATGCTCGCCCAGCCGGCGGGTCGACGACTTCACCCCGGCCAGGGCGTCGTCCTCGATGTCCTGGATGGCGTAGATCGTGTCGTAGCCCAGGGTCCAGAACAGGCCCGAGGCGTAGAGCAGGACGGCCGGCCAATCCAGTCGGTGCGTGGCCGCCGCATAGCCCAGCAGCGCCCCCCAGTTGAAGGTGAGGCCCAGCCAGGCCTGCGGCCACCAGGTGATGCGCTTCATGAACGGATAGGCCGCGACCAGGCCCAGGGACAGCACGCCCAGGCCGACGGCCAGCCAGCCCAGGCACAGCAGGATCCCGAAGCTGACCAGGCAGCAGCCGATCAGGAACGCCCAGGCCTGTTTGACGGTGATCAGGCCGGCCGGGATCGGGCGCATCGCCGTGCGGCTGACCTGGGCGTCGAAGTCGCGGTCGACGATGTCGTTGAAGGCGCAGCCGGCCGCCCGCATCAGGGCCGCTCCGACGAAGAAGGCGATCAGCAGCCACGCATTGGGCCACTGGCCCTTGCCGGCCGCCGCCAGGGCGATGCCCTGCCAGCCAGGCAGCATCAGCAGCCAGATGCCCGCCGGCCGGTCGAACCGGCCCAGCTTCAGCCACGGCCGCAGGGCCGGCGGCGCATGGCGGTCGACCCAGTTGCCGGCGGCGGCGTCGGGCAGGATGGCGGTTTCGGGAGAACTCATGGCCAAGGCTTAGCGCCGGGCTCCCGCCTCGCGCAACCATGCCGAAGTTTCAGCATAGAGCTTTCCAATCTCGTTCCGAAAAACGATCAATTGGATTGATCGGACGGCGGCGAGCAAGGTGTGTCCAGCGAAACGGCGGTCCCCCTCCCGGCGTTTCGCGGCCCCAGGCGGGCCGCCGCTTCCTCCCCCCAGCGCGGCGGCCCGCCTCCATCGCTTCGAAAGGCCTCCGCCATGACCCGCTCGCCCTACGCCGACTTGGTCGACCGCCTGGAAGCCTGGACCTTGCTGGCCCTGGGCCTGGCCGCGGGGATCGTGCTGCCCCATCCCGTCACCACCGCCCTGTGGACCGCCGCCGCCCGCGCCTTCGAGCGGGCCGGCGACGTCGGCATGGTGGCGCGCCTGACCTCGGGCGCCAAGTTCGGCGGCCGCATTCGCGCCAGCCTGCGCGGCGACAGGCTGAGCCACCTGCGCTTCGCCTAGACGCGCGGCGCGATCGGCAGGACCAGGGCCAGGCCCAGGATCAGCAGGCAAGCTGCGACATAGGCCAGCAGCCAGGCGGCGGCGGTGATCCTCGCCAGTCCGGGACGGTCGATCCTCATGGGCCTGCGCTCCCGCCGGACAGGGTTATGGACGGCCGGTACATTGATACCGGCCAAGCTGGCTCCGCCATCGGGAGTTCCCCTAGTTTTCTCGGGTGAAACCCCGAACTGAATTTTGCCCCGACGGCGATCCCTTGCCCCCTACGGACCGCTTCGCGGTCGTCTTCCCCCACAGGGGGAAGAGGTGTGCGGTGCGGCGTCCTCCGCCCCCATGGGGGCGGACAGACCGCGAAGCGGTCAGGTGGGGGCAAGGGGGTGTGATCCCACGCCAGAAGCTGTGAGCTGATCGGAAAGGGTCGCGGAGCGCCGGACAC
>NZ_JBFTZS010000275.1:0-6422 GCF_056406675.1 Caulobacter sp. P1_B12_2
GGTCTGGTAGGCGTAGGCGGCGCGGATCACCGACGGGTCCTCGCCTTCGGCGAAAACGATCCGCTTGGGGTTGGCCAGGACGGCGCCGCTGATCTTCTGCAGGAAGCCGGCGGTGGGGTCCAGGCGCTGGGCCAGGCCGGCGCGATAGGCGTCCATGTCGGCGATCGGCTTGCGGGCCACGCCGGTGTCCATCGCGGCCTGGGCGACGAACGGCGGCACGTACCAGATCAGTCGCGGGTCGAAGGCCGAGGGGATGATGTATTGCGGGCCGAACTTCAGCTGGCGGCCGTGATAGGCGGCGGCGACCTCGTCGGGCACGTCCTCGCGGGCCAGCATGGCCAGGGCGTTGGCGCAGGCGATCTTCATCTCGTGGTTCACGCGGCGGGCCCGCACGTCCAGCGCGCCGCGGAAGATGTAGGGGAAGCCCAGGACGTTGTTGACCTGGTTGGGATAGTCGCTGCGGCCGGTGCCCATGATCGCGTCCTTGCGGATCGCGTGGACCTCTTCCGGGGTGATCTCGGGGTCGGGGTTGGCCATGGCGAAGATGACCGGGTTGGGGGCCATGCTGGCGATCATCTCGGGCGTGAAGGCGCCTTTCGCCGAGAGGCCCAGCAGGACGTCGGCGCCGACCACGGCCTCGGCCAGGGTGCGCAGCGGGGTGTCGACCGCGTGGGCGCTCTTCCACTGGTTCATGCCCTCGGTGCGGCCCCGGTAGAGCACGCCCTTGCTGTCGACGGCGATCACGTTCTCGGGCCGCACGCCCATGGCCTTGATCAGCTCCATCGAGGCGATGCCGGCCGCGCCGGGACCATTGAGGACCACCTTCACGTCTTCCAGCTTCTTGCCGGTGATGTGGCAGGCGTTGATCAGGCCGGCGGCGCAGATGATCGCCGTGCCGTGCTGGTCGTCGTGGAACACCGGGATGTCGAGCAGCTCCTGCAGCTCGGTCTCGATGCGGAAGCATTCGGGGCTCTTGATGTCCTCCAGATTGATGCCGCCGAACGTGACGCCGATGTTCTTGACCACCGTGATGATCTCGTCGGCGTCCTTGCTGGTGATCTCGATGTCGATGGAATCGACGTCGCCGAAGCGCTTGAAGAGCACGCTCTTGCCCTCCATCACCGGCTTCGAAGCGAGCGCGCCCAGGTCGCCCAGGCCCAGGATCGCGGTGCCGTTGGAGATCACGGCCACCAGGTTGCCCTTGGAGGTGTATTCATAGGCCAGGTCCGGATCCTTGGCGATCGCCAGGACCGGCACGGCGACGCCGGGGGAATAGGCCAGGGACAGGTCGCGCTGGGTGGCCATCGGCTTGGTGGCGACGACGCCGATCTTCCCGGGGGTGGGATAGCGATGGAAGTTCAGCGCTTCCTCGTCCGTGAAGGTCTTCTTTTCCGCGTCGCTCATGGCGCGTTCCCCCTGCTTTGTGATTGGCCTGCAGCACACGTGATGGAGGCGCCGAACGATGCGACGCGTCCTTATATGCGGCCACCGTAGCGACCGGGCGGGGCCGTAACAACCTCGCGGGCTTGAAGTTTTTAGGGTGCAAACGCTTGTTCTGCTTGGATTTGCGCCTGTCCAACGTTGTCATTCGGCTTGACCTGAGGGGGCGGGTCGGGAGACTACCGCGCGGGTCATTCCCGGGAGATCGCCTTGAGCCAGAACGACTTAGCTCCGCAAAAAGGTACCGTTACCATTGCTCTCGCGGGCGCTCTCGGGCGGATGGGCCAGGCCCTGGCCAAGACGCTGGACGGGCGGAGCGACGCGGTGGTTTCCGCGCGATTTGATCGACCGGGCTCCACGGGAGACGGCCTGGTCGAGCGCGACGAGGCCCTGAAGGCCGTCGACGTGGCCGTCGACTTCACGATTCCCGAGGCCTCCGTCGCCCTGGCCGAGGCCGCCGCCGCCAATGGCGGCCCGGCCCTGGTCATCGGCTCGACCGGCTTTTCCGACGACCAGAACGCCCGGATCGCGGCGGCGGCGACCAAGGTGGCCATCGTCAAGTCCGGCAACTATTCGCTGGGCGTCAACATGCTGATGGGCCTGGTCCGCCAGGCCGCCGCCGCCCTGCCGGCGTCCGACTGGGACGTCGAGGTGTACGAGGCCCACCACAAGCGCAAGATCGACGCCCCGTCCGGCACCGCCCTGATGCTGGGCCAGGCGGCCGCCGACGGGCGCGGCGTGGGCCTGGGCCAAGTGTCCGACCGGGGCCGCGACGGCGTCACCGGACCGCGCAAGGAAGGGGCCATCGGCTTCTCCGTGGTGCGCGGCGGCGGGATCATCGGCGAGCACAGCGTGATCTTCGCCGGCGAGGAGGAGGTGCTGACCCTGTCGCATTCGGCCACCGACCGGGGCCTGTTCGCGCGGGGCGCGGTCGCCGCCGCCTTGTGGGTCAAGGGCCGGCCGCCGGGCCTGTACGACATGCAGGACGTCCTCGGCTTCGAAAGTAAGGCCTAACAATCGCCGCAGCTTGCGGCATTGTGCGCCCTGATGGCCGAGCCCCCCACGCCAGAGACGAAACCCGAGGCCCAAGCCGTGGCGCGGACCCGCCGCGCCGCGCTGGTCGACGCCGGGCTGGAGGCGATGAGCCTGGCCGCCCTGGCCTTCGTGGCCATCGGCTTCTCGGCCTATGCCGGCCGCCGCGAGATCAGCCGCGAGCTGGCCCTGGCCTGGCTGAACGACAAGGGCATCGAGGCGACCCTCGATCTCGAGGACCTGGACGCCACCGGCTTCGCCGGCGCGATCCGCCTGGGTCCCAAGAACGCCCCGGTGTTCTCGGCCGAGCGCATCGAGGTGGCCTATGACCTGGCCGCGCCGTGGAGTGGTTCGAAGTTTTCGCTGAACACCCGCGCCGTGCGGCTGGTTCGGCCTCGGGTCAATGCCAGCCTGGACGCCAAGGGCCTGAACTTCGGGGCCCTGCAGCCGCTGATCGACGAGGCGCTGAAGTCGCCGTCAGAGCCGACGACGCCGGGCCCGGCGATCCTGATCGAGGACGCCCGGGTGCTGCTGCGCACGCCCGGCGGCCCGGCCCGGCTGACCGGCGACGCCAGCCTGGACGACGGCAAGCTGCTGCGCTTCGACGGCCGGCTGGCYGCCATGCGCTACGCCACCCAGGGCCTGTCGTTCGAGACCGACGGCGCCCTGCTCAAGGCCCGCAAGCGCGGCGACCGCCTGACCGTCGACGTCCAGCTGGCCCTGAAGACCTTCAGCGCCGGCCAGCTGGACCTGACCGAGGCGCAAGGGACCCTGCAGGCCGACCTGACCTATCCGGACCTCAAGACCCTCTCGATGGTCGGCCCGGCCGAGGCGCGGCTGGCCTTGAGGGCCCGGGGCGCCGAGGTCGAGGCCGCCAGCCTGGGCGGGCTGGAGGCCAATCTGGCCGTGGCCGGCCTGCTGAGCGGCGACTTCCAGCGCGGCGGCCTGACCGGCAAGACCACCCTCCACGCCCGGGGCGAGCGCCTGACCGCCCAGGGTCTCGATAGCCGCGACGTGGTCGCCGACCTCGATCTTTCCAACCTGGCCCTGACCTACGACCCGGGCGGCGTGCGCGGCTCGGCCCGCACCCGCCTGGCCGCCAACGCCGAGCGGGCCGTGGCCGGCGGCGCGGCCCTGTCGCGCACGGCGCTCGAGGTTCAGTCCTCCAGCCTGACCCTGACGTCGGATGCGCAGCGCACGTCGATCAGCGGACCCCTGTCGGTGACGGCGGGCAGCGGTCGCGCGGCGATGGGCG
The DNA here is from genome assembly GCF_056406675.1 of Caulobacter sp. P1_B12_2. Taxonomy (NCBI): domain Bacteria; kingdom Pseudomonadati; phylum Pseudomonadota; class Alphaproteobacteria; order Caulobacterales; family Caulobacteraceae; genus Caulobacter; species Caulobacter sp. P1_B12_2. The sequence continues at coordinate 3,728 of NZ_JBFTZS010000275.1, forward strand.
GGGTGGTGCTGTCCAGCCTGGCCGCCGACGGCAAGGGGCGGTTCTCGGTCGGGACCGACGGGATCGCCCTGGCCCTGGACGCCCGCGCCGACGCCGACGGCGCCATGACCGGGCCGGACGCCCAGCGCGTGACCGCCGCCCTGCCCAATCCCGACTACGCCCAGGCCGCCGCCCGGGCCCTGTCGCGGTTCGAGCTCAGCGCCCCGGCCCTGAAGCTGGGCATCACCGGCGGCCAGACGATCCTGTCCCTGCCCCGTCCGGTGGCCCTGACCGCCCCCGGCGGCGCCAAGGTCGTGCTCGGCGCGCCCGGCGGTCCCCTGGTCGCGGCCCGGGACGGCGCGGCGACCGGCCGGGCGGTGGTGACCCTAAGCGGCGGCGGCCTGCCCGACGTCACCCTGAAGGCCCCGAACTGGCGCTCCGACGCCTCGGGCCTGACCAGCGCCGTGATCGCGGCCGGGACCTTGGACGTGCCGCCCGTGGCCGGCCTGACCGGAACCCTGGCCGGCCAGGCGCGGCTGGCCGCCGGCGGCCTGACCCTGCGGCTGAACGGCTGCACGCCGCTGACCGCCCGGGCGATCCTGACCGGCGAGCCGCCGATCAGCGACGTYAAGTTCACCCTCTGCCCCACCGCCCAGCCCCTGGTCGTCGCCAGCGGCGGCGTCTGGCGCGCCTCGGCCCAGGTCAAGGACGGCCAGGCCCTGATCAACGCCGCCCAGGCCCGGATCGAGGGTGTGACCGCAAGCTTCGTCGGCGGCGGAAAAGGCTTCGACGCCGCCCAGGTCAAGGTCACCGGCGGCCRCATCGTCGAGGCCTCGACCGAGGGCAAGCGCTTCGAGTCGGTCGCCGCGGTCGGCGAGATCGACCTGGCGCGCGGCCAGTGGACCGGGGCGCTGAGCGCCTCGACCCTGGACGGCCGCCCCGTCGGAACCCTGACCCTGCGCCACGACGTGGTCAGCGGCCGAGGCCAGGCCGACATCGACGCCTCCAAGCTGGTTTTCGCCAAGGGCGGGCTGCAGCCGCTGGGCCTGACGCCCCTGGCCTCGGTCGCCCGCGACGCCGAGGGCCCCGCCGCCTTCACGGGCCGCTTCAGCTGGGTCGGCGAGACGCTGACCAGCCAGGGCCAGGTCTCGACCACGGGCCTGGATTTCAAGAGCCCGCTGGGCCAGGTCCACCAGCTGAAGGGGCGGATCGTCTTCGACAGCCTGGCGCCGCTGACCAGCCCGCCCGGCCAGGTCCTGACCATCGACAGTGTCGACGCCGTCGTGCCGATCCAGTCGGTCCGCGCCAGCCTGGGCCKCGGCGCCGAGGCCCTGCATCTGGAGGCCACGAGCTTCGAGGCCTCGAAGGGCAAGGTCACGCTGGAGCCGCTGGACGTGCCGCTGGACGGCAAGGGCGTGATCAAGGGCGTGGTCAATATCGCCGGCCTGGACCTGGGCCAGCTGGTGTCCGGCTCGTCCCTGGCCGACAAGATCAAGGTCGAGGCCACCATCGACGGCCGCCTGCCGTTCGAGGCGGGCCCCGCCGGCTTCCGCTTCGTCGACGGCAAGGTCTACGCGGTCGGCCCCGGCCGCCTGTCGATCGCCCGCGAGGCCCTGAGCGGCGTGAACGCGGGGCAGGGAGCGGTCGATCCGAACGACCCGCTGACCGTCAAGAAGGACGTTCCGGTCAACGCCATCCAGGACTTCGCCTACCAGGCCATGGAGAACCTGCACTTCGAGACGCTCGAAGCCGGGGTCAACAGCACCGACAAGGGTCGGCTGGGCGTGCTGTTCCACATCAAGGGCGAGCACGATCCCAAGATCGTCGAAAAGGCCAAGGTGGGTCTGATGGAGCTGCTCAACGGCAGCGCCTTCCAGCGCCGCATCCCCCTGCCCGCCAAGACGCCGGTCGATCTGACCCTCGACACGTCGCTGAACTTCGACGAGCTTCTGGCGGCGTGGAAGCGCGGCTGGCAGGAGAGCGAGCCGGAAACGCCCGCCCCCGCGCCGGTTTCGACCCCCGTTTCGCCGCCCCCCGTCCCGCCCCCGGCGGAAACGCCCCGTTCAGATGCGGTTCAGCGTTGAATCGCCAAACTTCCCGAGAACTGGAGACACCCGTCATGAAGCGCGCCCTGCTCCTTCCCCTCCTCGCGGTGGGCGCCCTTGCGGCGTGCACCCCGACGGTGCGGGTCAAGGTCGATCCGATCAACATCTACGCCAAGCTGGACGCCGACGTGCGCGTGCGACTGGACAAGGAAGTCCAGACGCTGATCCAGCAAAACCCCAACCTGTTCTAAGAGAGGAACCGACATGATCCGCAAGACCATGACGATCCTGGCCGTGGCCGCCTCGATGGGCGCCGTCGCCCTCGCCGTCCCCGCCTTCGCCCAATCCGCCGCCGCCAAGGCCGCTGTCGACGCCGGCAAGGCGTCGGGCGTGGTCGGCGAGCAAGCCGACGGCTTCCTGGGCGTCGTCTCGGGCGGCGACGCCGCCGTCCGCGCCGCCGTGGCCGAGATCAACACCGCCCGCGCCGCGCTCTACAAGGACACCGCCGCCAAGACCGGCGCCACCCCCGAAGCCGCCGGCCAGGCCACCGCCAAGCAGCTCTACGCCCGCCTGGCGCCCGGCCAGTACTGGAAGCCGCTGGATGGCGGCTGGACGAAGAAGTAGGGGCGGTCGGGTCGGGAGAAATCTCGGCCCACCAACCTAACCACCGT
>NZ_JBFTZS010000276.1:0-6412 GCF_056406675.1 Caulobacter sp. P1_B12_2
GTCCTGCTCGGCAACGCCAGCTATTTCGGCCAACTCGGCGCTTTGGGCTACAGCCGCGATCAGGAGTCGCGCGCCGACCAGGCCGGCGCGGGGTTCTTGGAGGCCACGGGCCAATCAGGCCGCGGCCTGGTCGAGTTCTTCGACAACTTTCGCTACCAGGAGGTCTTCGACCAGTCGCGGCGCTACGCCTATTTCCGCAGCCACCCCCTGTCCGGCGACCGGATCGACGCCCTACGCGGCCGCGTCGAGAAGCTGCCGCACTACAACGCCGTGGACGATCCAGCCTCGCTGGCCGAGCACGAGATCATGAAGGCCAAGCTGGAGGGCTTCATCAATCCTGGCGTGGCGATCGTGAAGTACAAGGAAAGCGACCGCGCCTTCCCGGCCCGCTACGCTCGTGCGATCGCCTATTACCAGATGAAGGAGCCCGACCGGGCCCTGAAGATCCTCGACGGCCTGATCACCGAGAACCCGAACAATCCCTATCTCTGGGAGCTCAAGGGGCAGATCCTGTTCGAATTCAATCGCGTCAAGGAAGCCGAAGACCCCCAACGCCGCTCGGTCGCGTTGAAACCCGGCGCCGCCTTGTTGCGCGTGAACCTCGGTCAGACCCTGATCGGGCTCGACGATCCCAAGAAGGTCGAGGAAGGTATCAGCGAACTGAAGCGCTCGCTGCTCGACGAAAGCGACAATTCCGTCGCCTGGCGTCTGCTGGCCCAGGCTTACGACAAGCGCGGCGAGGACGGCAACGCGCGTCTGGCCACCGCAGAGCAGTATTTCAACATGGGCGCGACCCAGGAGGCCCGGGTCTTCGCCATGCGGGCTCGCGAACTGCTCAAGAAGGACAGCGTCGAATGGCGTCGCGCCACCGACATCGTCCTGACGTCCAATCCCTCCAACCAGGACCTCAAGGACCTGGCCAAGGAAGGCGCCGTAACCTCGGGCTTGCGCCGTTAGGCCGCCCTCTTCCAGAGATCTCAATGCCCCTGACCTCGCGCCCGCTGGCGATCGCCGCCGCGTCCATCGCCGCCCTCTCCCTGCTCGGTTGCGGGCAGGCCAACGCCGACAAAGCGTTCGGCGAGAAGGTGCACGCCTATCTGATCGAACATCCCGAGGTGCTTGTCGAGATGAGCACCAAGCTGCAGGAAAAGCAGACGGCCGAGAAAACCGCGAACGCCAAGGGCGCGATAGCCAAGTATCGCCAGGCCCTCGAGCGTGATCCACGCGACTTCGTGGCCAATCCGAACGGTTCGATCACCGTCGTCGAGTTCTTCGATTACCGCTGCGGTTACTGCAAGCTGGCCGCGCCGCAGATCGTCGACCTGATCCAGAAGAACCCGGACGTGCGCTTCGTGTTCAAGGACTTTGTGATCTTCGGCCACGATTCCGAGGCGGCGGCGCGCATGGTCCTCGGCGCCAGGGACCAAGGTAAGACGATCGCGTTCCACAAGCGCCTGATGGCCGAGAAGAGCCTGGACGAGGCCGCGGTCATGCGCATCGCCCAGGAGGTCGGCATCGACGTCGCCAAGGCCCAGGCGGCGGCGGGTTCAGCCGCCACGACCCAGCATCTGGCCGACACCCATGCGCTGGCCGAAGCCCTGGCCATCGAAGGCACCCCGGCCTTCCTGGTTGGCGACCAGATGATTCCCGGCGCCGACATGCACGCCCTGAAGCTGGCGATCGATCAGGCCCGGGCCGGAAACGCCAAGAAGGTCTAGCCCCGCGGTGAGGCCTAGGGGCTTAGATCAGCCCCGCCAGCGGCGAGCTGGGGTCGGCGTAGAGCCGCTTTGGCATGCGGCCGGCCAGGTAGGCCTCGCGACCGGCGATCACGGCGTGCTTCATCGCCCGGGCCATGCGGATCGGGTCCTTGGCCTCGGCGATCGCCGTGTTCATCAGGATGGCGTCGCAGCCCAGCTCCATGCCGATCGCCGCGTCCGAGGCCGTGCCGACGCCGGCGTCGACCAGGACGGGCACCTTGGYGTTCTCGATGATGATCCGCAGGTTCACGCGGTTCTGGATGCCCAGGCCCGAGCCGATGGGAGCCCCCAGCGGCATGATCGCCACCGCGCCCGCCTCCTCTAGCTTGCGGCAATAGACCGGATCGTCCGAGCAATAGACCATCACCTGGAAGCCCTCGGCGACCAGCAGCTTCAACGAGCGCAGGGTCTCTTCCATGTCCGGATAGAGGGTCTTGGGATCGGACAGCACTTCCAGCTTCACCAGATCCCATCCACCGGCCTCGCGGGCCAGTCGCAGGGTGCGCACGGCGTCCTCGCCGGTGAAACAGCCGGCGGTGTTGGGCAGGAAGGTGAATTCGGTGGGTTTGACGTAGTCGACCAGCAACGGCTGCGTCGGATCGGTCAGGTTCACGCGGCGCACGGCCACGGTGACGATCTYGGCGCCCGCCGCCTTCGCCGCCGCGGCGTTGGTGGCGTAGTCCTTGTACTTGCCGGTGCCGACGATCAGTCGCGAGCGGAAAGTGCGGCCGGCGACGGTCCACGTGTCGTCGGACTCGGTGGCGGCGATGGATTCGGGGGGGACGTGCGCGTTCATAAGGCCGGTTTACGCCTCCGCGCCCAGGGTTTCAAACCCGGAGACCTAGCCGCCGCCGATGAACGTGACGATCTCGATTCGGTCGCCGTCGGCCAGATGCGTGTCGGCATAGGTCGAGCGTGGCGCGATCTCGAGATTGCGCTCCACGGCCACCTTGCGAGCGTCCAAACCCAAGGCGGACACCAGATCCGCGATGCTGACGACATCGGCGAGATCGCGTTCCTCGCCGTTCAAGAGAAGCTTCATGTCACCTCCGAAGCGAGCCCTGCTTGTGACGTGAGGGAACCGGCTATACAAGACCTCCCGGAATCGACGGCGGAGCCGAATGGTAAAACCGATCCATGTGCTGAGCGGACCCAACCTCAACCTGTTGGGAACGCGTGAGCCCGAGATCTATGGCAAGGACACGCTCGACGATGTCCGTACGCGCTGCGAAGCGCGGGCGGCCGCTCGGGGCCTTTCCGTCGTCTTCCGGCAGAGCAATCACGAAGGCGTGCTGATCGACTGGGTCCAGGAGGCCCGGACGGAGGCTTGCGCGTTGGTGATTAATCCGGCGGGCTACGGCCACACGTCGATCGCACTCCTCGACGCCCTGAAGACCTTGAACATTCCGGTCATCGAGTGTCACCTGTCCAACCCGGCGGCGCGTGAAGATTTCCGCCGCCACACCTTCGTTTCGCTTGCAGCGACCGGGATCGTCTCCGGCTTCGGCGCGGCGAGCTATGAATTGGCGATCGAGGCCGCTGCCGGCCTGATCGGCGCGAACTAGCCGGCGACCCCGGCTTCAGAAGACAGCAAGGTAAGCTTCCATGTCCAATCCCAAGGCCCCCGCCGATCCGGTCGAGACCCCGTCGATCGACGCCCGCCTGGTCCGCAAGCTGGCCGACATCCTGAAGGACACCGGCCTGTCGGAAATCGAGGTCGAGCACGCGGGCCTGAAGATCCGGGTCGCCCGCGAACTGACCGTCGCCGCCGCGCCCACCACCTATGTCCAGGCTCCCGCCGCCCAGGCCTATGCGCCCGCCCCGGCCGCCGCCGCGCCGGCTCCGGCCGCTGAAGTCGCCGCCCCGGCCGCCGCCGCCCGCGCCGCCGGCGATATCGTCAAGTCGCCGATGGTCGGCACCGTCTACATGTCGCCCCAGCCCGGCGCCGACGCCTTCATCAAGGTGGGTGACACCGTCGCGGCCGGCCAGACCCTGCTGATCGTCGAGGCGATGAAGACCATGAACCCGATCGCCGCCACCAAGGCCGGCAAGGTCGTCGAGATCCTGGTGGCAGACGCCCAGCCCGTCGAATTCGGCGAGCCGCTCGTCATCGTCGAGTAATCGGCATGTTTGACAAGATCCTCATCGCGAACCGAGGCGAGATCGCGCTTCGGGTTCACCGCGCCTGCAAGGAAATGGGCATCGCCACCGTGGCGGTCCACTCCGAAGCCGACGCCAATTCCATGTGGGTGCGGCTGGCCGACGAGAGCGTCTGCATCGGCCCGGCCTCGGCCGCCAAGAGCTACCTGAACATCCCGTCGATCATCGCGGCCGCCGAGATCACCGGCGCCCAGGCGATCCATCCGGGCTACGGCTTCCTGTCGGAGAACGCCCGCTTCGCCGAGATCGTCGGCGCGCACGGCTACACCTTCATTGGCCCCAAGCCGGAACACATCCGGATGATGGGCGACAAGATCACCGCCAAGCAGGCCGTCAAGGACGCGGGCATTCCCGTCGTTCCCGGCTCTGACGGCGGCGTGGCGACCGAGGAAGAGGCTTTCGCGGCCGCCGAGCTGATCGGCTTCCCGGTGCTGATCAAGGCCGCCTCCGGCGGCGGCGGTCGCGGCATGAAGGTGGCCCAGACCCGCGAAGACCTGGCCGAGGCGGTCTCGACCGCCCGTTCGGAAGCCCGCGCAGCGTTCGGCGACGACACGGTCTACATGGAGCGCTACCTCCAGAAGCCGCGCCACATCGAGATCCAGGTCATCGCCGACAGCCACGGTAACGTGGTGCACCTGGGCGAGCGCGACTGCTCGCTGCAGCGTCGCCACCAGAAGGTTCTGGAAGAAGCCCCCTCGCCCGCCCTGGGCGCGGCGGATCGCGCCAAGATCGGCAAGGTCGTCGTCGACGCCGTCAAGGCCATCGGCTATCTGGGCGTCGGCACCATCGAGTTCCTGTGGGAGAACGGCGAGTTCTTCTTCATCGAGATGAACACCCGCCTGCAGGTCGAGCACCCGGTCACCGAGGCCATCACTGGCATCGACCTGGTCCGCGAGCAGATCCGCATCGCCGCCGGCCTGCCGCTGTCGTTCACCCAGGACGAGGTGGTGTTCGAAGGCCACGCCATCGAGTGCCGGATCAACGCCGAGAACGCACGGACCTTCACGCCGTCGCCCGGCACCATCACCGACTTCCACGCGCCTGGCGGCCTGGGCGTGCGGTTGGATTCGGCGATCTACACCGGCTACGCCATCCCGCCCTATTACGACAGCCTGATCGGCAAGCTGATCGTCCATGGCCGCGACCGCCAGGAGTGCATCGCGCGCCTGCGTCGTTGCCTGGGCGAAATGGTTGTCGGCGGCATCGAGACCACGATCCCGTTGTTCCAGGACCTGCTGGTGCAGCCCGACATCCTGGCCGGCGATTACGACATCCACTGGCTGGAGCGCTGGATCAAGGCGCAGGGCTGACCTTAAAATCGTCGTCATCCCCCGACTTGCTCGGAGGGATGACGACGTTTCGGGATCATGCCTACCTGGGGTTCACGGCCAGCCATGGATGATGACGCCTTCACGGTCGATGATCTCATCGCCTGCTACGAGCGCGGCGTCTTTCCGATGGCGGACGCCCGCCAGGACGAGAGCATCTTCCTGATCGACCCGGAACGCCGGGGCGTGCTGCCGCTGGACGGCATGCACATCCCGCGCCGGTTGGTCCGGACGGTCCGAGCCGACCCCTTCGAAATCCGTATCGACAGCGCCTTCGACGCCGTGGTCGAGGCCTGCGCGACCGCACGGCCGGGGCGGCTGGAGACTTGGATCAACAATCCGATCCAGCGGCTCTACGGCCAGCTTTTCGCGCGTGGTCTGGCCCACAGCGTCGAGTGCTGGGACGGCGAGGAACTGGTCGGCGGCCTCTATGGGGTGGCGTTCGGCGCCTGCTTCTTCGGCGAGAGCATGTTCTCGACCCGCCGCGACGCCAGCAAGGTGGCGCTGGTGCATCTGGTCGGCCGGCTGGTGGCCGGCGACTATCGATTGCTGGACACCCAGTTCATCACCGAGCACCTCGAACAGTTCGGAACGCTCGAGATCTCGCGCGCCGACTATCGCCGCCGGCTAGGCCGGGCCTGGACGGCCCAGGCCGACTTCTATCGGCTTACGGCTGGAGCCACGGGCGCCGAGGTCTTGCAGGCGATCAGCCAGGCGTCATAGACCGGGTGCTCCAGCGGGTTCAGGCCCGGTGAATTGGCGTACATCCAACCCTTGTAGATCTGACGTCCGGGCGGCGCCACGCGGCCTGGCAGAGCCTTGGGCTGGGTGTCGACGGTGACGTAGGCCACCGAGTCCGGCGCGTCCTCGTCAGGCGCGGTCGTCTCGCAGGCGCGGACCGTGAACACCAGGGTCTTGTAGCGGATCGGCTGGCCGACGGGCGCTTCGAACCGCATCGTCTCGGTCGTCACCTTGTCCAGGGCCTGGATGATCGCGACGGACGAACGGGCGCGCTTGATGGGCTCCGCCGGCTTTTCGGGCGGGGCCGCCACCGGCTTGGCGGCCGGCGTCGGCTGGACGGGCTTCGCCGTCGTGGGCGCCGGAGCGGCCGCCGTCGTCGCGGCGGGCTGTTGAGGCGCGGGTTGCGGCCCCGGTGTGGGTCGCGAC
>NZ_JBFTZS010000277.1:0-6404 GCF_056406675.1 Caulobacter sp. P1_B12_2
CCACCGGCCAAGACCTGCCGACGCTCAAGCGCATCATCATGGGCGGCGCGCCGCTCGCGCCCGCCCTGATGGAGCGGATCGAGAGCCGTCTGGGCGTGATGGTGCAAACCAGCTGGGGCATGACCGAGTTGTCGCCCTCCGGCACGGTGACGCCGGCCGATCCGTCACGCTCCGCGGCCGCGTCTGGTCGTCCAGCGATCGGGGTCGACCTGCTGCTCACCGACGCCGACGGGCGGGCCTTGCCCGACCAGAGGGATGTCGAAGGCCACCTGCGCGTGCGCGGGGCGGCGGTGATCGAGCGCTACTTCGGTCACGAGCAGCCGGCGACGGACGCCGACGGCTGGTTCGCGACCGGCGACCTGGCGCGGATCGACGCGGACGGAAACCTGTTCATCACCGGCCGGGCCAAGGACCTGATCAAGTCCGGCGGGGAATGGATCAATCCGGCCGAGATCGAGGCGGTGGTCGGGGCGTTGCCCGAGGTCTCCCTGGCCGCCGTCATCGGACGGGTCGACGCCAAGTGGGGCGAGCGCCCGATCCTGCTGGTCGAGATGCGCGAAGGCGAACCGGTCAGCGACGAGACGCTGCTGGCGGGCCTGCACGGCCGCGTGGCGCCCTGGTGGATTCCCGACGCGATCGTCCGCCTGCCGCACATGCCTCTGGCGTCAACCGGCAAGATCGACAAGATGAGACTGAGATCCGAATTCGGGGGCGGATAGTGGCTCACCCCCGTTTGATATCGCCCAAGCTTGAGACGGAAAGAAGCCTAGTGTCCGAAGACGTGAAACCCCGGCAGCGCTCCACCAAGGCGGAGCAGCGCGCCGAGACGATGGAGCAGATTCTCGACGCGGCCGAATATCTGTTCTCCAAGCACGGGCTCTATGGCGTGACGCTGAAGGACGTGGCCAAGCGGGTCGGGGTCCACCACACGCTGCTGAACTACTATTTCGAGGACAAGCGGAAGCTGTTCGACGCGGTCTTCGCGCGCCGCGCGGTGATCACCAGCGAACGCCGGATGAAGGCGCTCGAGGAGTACGAGGTCGCGACCGGCGACAAGCCGACGGTCGAGGGGGCGCTGCGGGCGTTCCTGGACACCGACCTGGACCTCTATATCGACGGCGGCGAGGGCTGGAAGAACTATGCCGCCCTGGGCGCCCAGGTCGCCAACGCGCCGGAGTGGGGCGCGGAGCTGATGGACGAACACTTCGATCCCGTCGTGCTTCGCCTGATCGCCATCCTGCGGAAGGCGCTGCCGGGCTGCAGCGAGGCCGACATCTTCTGGGGCTATCACTTCGTGACCGGGGCTCTGATGCTGACCCTGGCGCGGACGGGCCGCATCGACAAGCTGTCGGGCGGCGCGTGCCGGTCCGACGACTTCATGGCGGTGAAGGAGCGCATGGCGTCGTTCATGGCGGCGGGCTTCCTCAACGTCTGCGGACGCGGCGCGCCTCAAGCCCAGATCTGACGTCCATACCGAGGCTCGCGGCGAAAGGCGGCATGTCTCACACATTAACTCGCTAGCCAGTGAGCTTATGAAGCAGCTGCTGCGGCGACCGAAAGCAAGAGGGGAAACCTGATGTCGCTCACTGGACGCGTTGCGATCGTCACCGGCGCGGGCGGCGGACTTGGCCGCGCCCACGCCCTGTTTCTCGCGCGTCGCGGCGCCCGGATCGTCGTCAACGACATGGCCCAGGACGCCGCCGACCGTGTCGCCGCCGAGATCGTGCAGGCGGGGCATGAGGCCATGGCGGCTGTCGGCTCCGTCTCGGACGAAGCGGCCGTGAACGCCATGGTTCGCCAGACGATGGAGCGCTGGGGGCGGATCGACATCCTGGTCAACAACGCCGGCATCCTGCGCGACAAGAGCTTCGTCAAGATGGACCTGGAGGACTTCCGGCGCGTGATCGACGTGCACCTGATGGGCGCGGCGATCTGCACCAAGGCGGTCTGGGAGATCATGCGCGAGCAGCGCCATGGGCGGGTGGTCATGACCACCTCCTCGTCTGGCCTCTACGGCAATTTCGGCCAAGCCAACTACGGCGCCGCCAAGATGGCCCTGGTCGGCCTGATGCAGACCCTGGCGATCGAGGGCGAGAAGTACGGCATCCGGGTCAACTGCCTGGCGCCGACGGCGGCCACGGGCATGACCCACGGCGTGCTGTCCGACGACAGCCTCGAGCGCCTGGACCCGTCCCTGGTCAGCCCCGGCCTGCTGGCCCTGGTCGGCGACGACGCCCCGACCCGGGCGATCCTCTGCGCCGGCGCCGGCCACTTCGCGGTGGCCAATGTCACCCTGACCCCTGGGCGCTATGTCGGCGCGGGCGACGAAGCCGGCGACGGCGTCGTGCGGCTCTGGGACGAGATCGCCGATCGGACCGGCGAGATCGTGCCCGCCTACGGCTTCACCCAGGCCGAGCGCGAGCTGGCCAGCGCCGGCATGGTTTCGCCGGTGGCGGCGGTGCGGTCATGACGATGCGCGACGCGGTCATCGTCTCGACGGCCCGTACGCCGATCGGGCGCGCCTATCGCGGCGCCTTCAACGACACCCCGTCGCCGACCCTGGCGGCCCATGCGCTGAACGCCGCCGTCGAGCGGGCGGGGATCGCGCCGGACGAGATCGACGACTGCCTGCTGGGCTGCTCCCTGCCTCAGGGCGTGCAGCACACCATCGGCCGCATGGCCGCGCTGCGGGCCGGCTTTCCGGTCACCGTTCCGGGCATGACGCTGGACCGCCAATGCTCGTCGGGCCTGATGACCATCGCCACGGCCGCCAAGCAGGTGATCGTCGACCGCATGGACATCGTCGTGGCCGGCGGCGTCGAGTCGATCTCGATGGTCCAGACGGCCGACCTTCGCGCCGACCGCGATCCGGCGCTCGCGGCCCGCTATCCCGACGCCTACATGCCGATGCTGGAGACCGCCGAGATCGTCGCGGCGCGGTACGGGATCTCGCGCGAGGCCTGTGACGCCTATGCGCTGCAGTCCCAGCGACGCACGGCCGCCGCCCAGGCCGCCGGCCGGTTCGACACCGAGATCGCGCCCATGGCCGCGACCATGAGGACGATCGACAAGGCCAGCCAGCAGGTCTGCTTCCTGGATGTCACGGTCACGCGCGACGAGGGCGCGCGTCCCGAAACCACCCTCGAAGGGCTGGCGGCGCTAAAGCCTGCCTTGCCGGACGGCACGGTGACGGCCGGCAACGCCAGCCAGCTGTCGGACGGCGCCTCGGCTTGCGTGGTGATGGAGGCGGGGATGGCGGCGCGACGCGGCCTGACGCCGCTGGGCCGCTATGTCGGCATGGCCGTGGCCGGGACCCGACCGGACGAAATGGGCATAGGCCCGGTGTTCGCCGTGCCGCGTCTGCTGGAGCGTTTCGGCCTGGGCGTGGACGACATCGGGCTGTGGGAGCTGAACGAAGCCTTCGCCTGTCAGGTGCTCTACTGCCGCGACCGCTTGGGCCTTCCCGACGAGCGCCTGAACGTCAACGGCGGCGCGATCTCGATCGGCCATCCCTACGGCATGTCCGGGGCCAGGATGGTCGGCCACGCCCTGCTGGAGGGCAAGCGCCGAGGCGCGCGCCATGTAGTCGTCACCATGTGCGTTGGCGGCGGCATGGGCGCGGCGGGTCTGTTCGAGGTGCTCTAGGGCGCCCGGTCGAGATCGCGCTTCGCCGTCAGGACGCGAGGCGTTGAAACGACCGGTCGTGAGCGACCAACGGAAGGCCGGGCGCCAGGTTCACGGTGGATGCCGTGACGATGAACACGGTGTGAGTTCCCGTGTCGATCCGCTGGTCGATCTCGCAGGCGGCGGTCGAAAGGCCGCCCCGGTAACTCGGCGGCGCGTCGGTCTGCAGCCGCCAGCTTCCAGGATCGAAGCGCTCGTGGCTGAGGCTCGACGTCGAAAACCGCAGGGCTTCGGCCTCGTCATGCTCCGCCAGGATCGCCACGCCGCATCGGTCCGCCCGGGCCAGCACGTCGTGGCAGGACGCTTCCTTGCGGACGCAGAACAGGAACCGGGGCGGATCGACCGACAGGCCGGTGATCGAGCTGACCAGCAGGCCCCGCGGCGCGGCCCCGTCCTGGCCTGAATGGTCCCAGCACGAGATGATCGCCACGCCGCTGGCCAGCCGCGCCAGGGCCTCCTTGAAGGCCTCCGGCGCGATCGGCGGATCGCCCGGCGGAGTGTGCGGGGCGTAGGGCGGCTCCGCGCCGGATGACGCGTCTACGGGCCAGGCGGCGGCTGGCCAGGCGGTGTCGCCCAGCCAGCGCGGATCAACGTCGAAGGCCATGGACCTAGCCCGCCGCGGCGGCCGGGTTGGCGTCGCGCTGGGCGACCAACTCGCGGACCAGGGGGATCAGGTCGCGGCCGTAGGCGACCGCGTCGTTCAGCGGGTCGAAGCCGCGGATCAGGAAGGTCGTGACGCCCAGGTCATAGTAGTCGAGCAGGGCTTCGGCCACCTGCAGCGGCGTGCCGACCAGGCCGGTGGAGTTGCCCGCCGCGCCGGTGACGGCGGCGACGCCGGTCCACAGGCGCTTGTCCAGGCGCGAGCCTTGCTTGGCGGCGTCGAGCAGACGCTGCGATCCGGCGTTCGGAGGCGTATGCCCCGAGGTCGGCAGGCCGGCCTTTTCGCGCAGGGCCTTGGCCTGGGCGGCGATGTCGTCGGCCTTGGCCCAGGCGGCTTCCTCGGTCTCGGCGATCACCGGGCGCAGCGATAGCGAAAACTTGACCTGGCGGCCGTGCTTGGCGGCGGCGTGGCGGACCCGGGCGATGGTCTCGGCGACCTGGGCCTGGGTCTCGCCCCACAGGGCGAAGATGTCGGCGTGCTTGCCGGCCACCGGGATGGCGGCGTCGGACGAGCCGCCGAAATAGACCGGGATCTGCGGCTTCTGGTGAGGCTTCACCCCGCCGAACGCCTGGACGACGTTGTAGTAGTCGCCCTTGTAATCGAACGGCTTTTCGCTGGTCCATTCCTGGCGGACGATGTCGAGATACTCGCTGGTGCGGGCGTAGCGCTCGTCCTTGGTCAGGTGGTCGCCGTCCTTGGCCAGCTCATCGTCCGAGCCGCCGGTGATGATGTGCACGGCCACCCGGCCGCCGGTGAACTGGTCCAACGTGGCCAGTTGGCGCGCCGCGACGGTCGGGGCGGTGAAGCCTGGACGGTGGGCGATCATGAAGTTCAGGCGCTTGGTCACCGACGCGGCGTGGGCGACGACCAGCTGGCTTTCCGGCGAGGTCGAGCCGAAGGCGACCAGGGCGCGATCGAAGCCGCCCTCGTCGTGGGCGATGGCGATCCGTTCGACATAGTCGCGATCGATCGCCGGGCCCTGGGCCGGGTGAATCTCGGACTGATGCTGGGTGCCGATGATGCCGATGAATTCGACGGGCATGGGAAGGCTCCGATCTTGGGTTTGGGAGAAATCTAGAGATGAGGCGGGGCTAGAAAAGCGAGGCTTTCTCAAGGGTTTGATCAGGCTGTCTCATCAGGCGGCGACCTTGGGGGACGCTTCCTTGCGAAGGGCGCGCCGGACCGACGGGCGCGCCAGGGCGCGGGCGGCCTTGGCGCTCCAGGCCGGATAGGCGGAGGTGTCGATCTGGCGGCGCTCGGCCCAGCGCCAGATGACCAGGGCGTAAGCGTCGACGGCGCTGAAGTCCTCGCCCAGCAGCCAGGGGCCGGGTTGCTGGGCCAGGCGCTCGATGTCGGCCAGGGTGCGGTGGAAACGGGCCTCGCCCGGGGTGACCAAGGCCGCCTTGATCCCGTCGTCGTCGGCGAAGCGCTCGGGCCGGGCGATCTGCGAGAAAGCCACGTGCACCGTGCTGGCGAACCAGCTCATCACCTCGTAGGCGTGGGCCAGCTTCAGCGGATCGGCCAGGGGCAGCAGCGCGCTGTGCGGATGGGCGTGGGCCAGATAGGTCAGGATGGCCAGCACCTCGGTGACCGGCTCGCCGTCAACCGCCAGGGTCGGCACCCGGCCGCGCGGATTGACCTTCAGATAGGCCGGCTGGCGCTGCTCGCCGACGGCCAGGTCGATGGGGTGGACGTCGTAGGCGACGCCCAGCTCCTCCAGCGCGATCAGTGGCGCGAAGGCCGAGGATCCGGGGGCGAAATAGAGCTTGAGGGAGGTCTTGGAAGGCATAGGGCTTGGCCTCAAATCACGAAGAAGCCGTGCGAGCCGTCGCGGGCCAGCTGGTCGACCAGGCCGAATTCCCAGTCCAGATAGGCCTGCATCGCCTCGGCGGCGTTGTCGGTGCCCTCGTACGGACGCTTGTAGACGTCCTCCGGATCGGAGGCGGCGCGGACCAGGCCGGTGTCCAGGCGTCGGCCGGTGTCGGCCCAGGCCTGGGTGCCGCCGTCGAGCACCCGCACGGGGTGGTCGAAGATCTCCTCGACCTCGGCCGCCGCCAGC
>NZ_JBFTZS010000278.1:0-6332 GCF_056406675.1 Caulobacter sp. P1_B12_2
GCGGACAGAGGGGTCCCGGGCACAAGGCCCGGGATGACGGTTGAAATGAAAATGAAGGATCACACCTGTCGCGGAACCGGCGTCCACTCGAACACCTCCGCATAGAGATCATCCCAGCGCGGGTTGTCCCTACGGCATCAGCCCCGCCGCCTGATACGCCGCGATCGTCCGGTCGAACACGGCGATGTCGCCCCGTCCGCGGGCCACCAGCTGGGCGCCTTCGATGGCGGCGAAGATCGCCAGCGCGCTCCCTTCGTCGGCATTCCGGGACGCCAGAACCTGCACCAGCCACCGCACATTGGCCGCGCTGAACCCATCGACCGCCGCCCGCACCTCCGGCGGCAAGTCGCCGTACTCGGCGGCCATGATCCCGTACAGGCACATGCGGTTGTCGTTCAGCAGGGCGGCGCGGAACACGGCGATGTAGCGCTGGAAGCGGGTCTCCAGGTCCAGCGGCTGGGCCAGCAGTTGATCGAAATAGCCGACCGCGTCGTCGGTGTAGCGCTTGGCCAGGGCCGCTCCCAGGTCGCCCTTGGTCGGGAAGTAGTAGTGGATGCTGGCGCTCTTGATCCCGATCTCCTTGGCGATCTCGCGGAAGCTCAGGGCGTTGTAGCCGCGCGCCTGCACCATGGCCTTGGCCACGGTCATGATCGTTTCCCGCGTGTCGGTCGTGCTCACGTCATCGCTCCAGTTACCTATCGATAGATAGGCGTTGACTCCACCAAACGAAAGGGCCTTATTGCGCCATCTACCTATCGATAGGTAGACACCTCTGAAAGGCCCTCCCCATGAAGATCCACGACATCCCCGGCTTCCCCAATCCGCTGCGCATCCGCATCGCCCTGGCCGAGAAGGGCCTGGCCGACCAGGTCACCTTCGTGAAGGTCGACCTGCCCGGCGCCGAGCACAAGCAGGACGCCTTCCTGGCGCTCAACCCGACCGGGACGGTGCCGGTCCTGGAGCTGGACGACGGCCTCTGCATCTCCGAATGCACGGCGATCACCGAATATCTCGACAATCTCGACGGCGACCCGGTTCTGACCGGCAAGACCGCGCGCGAGAAGGGCGTCATCCACATGATGCAGAAGCGCGCCGAGTCCGAGCTGATCGACGCGATCGGCGGCTATTTCCACCACGCCACCCCGGGGCTCGGTCCGGTGCTGCAGGCCTATAAGAGCCCCGACTGGATCGGCCGCGAAGACTGGGGCCGCCAGCAGGGCGGCAAGGCGATCGCCGGCATGCGCTATTTCGACAAGGTGCTGCGGGGCCAACCCTACGTGGCCGGCGACGCCTTCTCGATGGCCGACATCACCGTGCTGGAAGGCCTGGTCTTCGCCGGCTACGCCAGCCTGGCGGTGCCGGAGGACTGCACGGCGCTGATCGCCTGGAACGCGCGGCTGCAGGACCGGCCCAGCGTGAAAAACCCGGCCTAGGTGGGGCGGCCCACTTGCCCCCTACGGGTCGCTTCGCGACCGTCTTCCCCCAAAGGGGGAAGAGGAGGTGCGCGTCCTCCGCCCCCTATGGGGGCGGACAGGCGGCGAAGCCGCCAGGTGGGGGCAAGTCGGCGAACCCCACCCTCTTGCCTATTTTACACTCGTATAGCAACCTCCCCACACCACCGGGGAGAACACCATGGCCACCGCCGCCCAGCACCGCGACGCGATCATCATCGGGGGCGGCCACAACGGGCTGGTCTGCGCCTTCTACCTGGCCAGCGCCGGGCTGAAGGTCACGGTCTGCGAGGCCCGCGACGTGGTCGGCGGAGCGGCGGTGACCGAGGAGTTCCACCCCGGTTTCCGCAACTCCGTGGCCAGCTACACGGTCAGCCTGCTCAGCCCCAAGGTCATCGCCGACATGGACCTGCACGGCCACGGCCTGAAGATCCTGGAGCGGCCGATCTCCAACTTCCTGCCGATCGACGACAAGACCTACATGAAGCTGGGCGGCGGGCTGGAGCGCACCCAGGCGGAGTTCCGCAAGTTCTCCGAGAAGGACGCCGCCGCCCTGCCCGCCTATTACGCCATGCTCGACGAGATCGGCGACGTGCTGCGCGACCTGGCCGGCGAGACCCCGCCCAACCTGACCGACGGCCTGCCCGGCCTGCTGCGGGGGCTGCGCCAAGGCTCGCGGATGGCGGGCCTGTCGCTGGAACGCAAGCGCGACCTGCTGGACCTGTTCACCAAGAGCGCCCGCGACTTCCTGGACGGCTGGTTCGAGAGCGACGCGGTCAAGGCCAGCTTCGGCTTCGACGCCGTGGTCGGCAACTTCGCCAGCCCCGACAGCCCCGGCTCGGCCTACGTCCTGCTGCACCACACCTTCGGCGAGGTGAACGGCAAGAAGGGCGCCTGGGGCCACGCCGTCGGCGGCATGGGCTCGATCACCCAGGCCATGGCCAAGGCGTGCAAGGCCAAGGGCGTCGAGATCCTGCTCAAGGCCAAGGTCGAGGCGATCCATGTCGAAGAAGGCCCGAAAGGCGGCGGCAAGCGCGCCGTGGGCGTGCAGCTGGTCGACGGCCGCCAGATCATGGCCCCGATCGTCTCGTCCAACCTCAACCCCGCCCTGCTGTACGGCTCGCTGGTCGCGCCCTCGGCCTTGCCCGCCCCGTTCAAGAAGGCGATCAAGGGCTACAAGAACGGCTCGGGCACCTTCCGGATGAACGTGGCGCTGTCGGAGCTGCCGGACTTCACCTGCCTGCCGGGCAAGGCGGTGGCCGAGCACCACCAGTGCGGCATCGTGCTGTCGCCGACCCTGGACTACATGGACGAGGCCTATCGCGACGCCAAGGCGACCGGCATCAGCAAGCGGCCGATCGTCGAGATCCTGATCCCCTCGACCCTGGACGACAGCCTGGCCCCTCCCGGCCAGCACGTGGCCAGCCTGTTCTGCCAGCAGTTCGCCTGGGACCTGCCCGACGGCCGCAGCTGGGACGACGAGCGCGAGGCGGCCGCCGACCTGATCATCGACACCGTCAACCAGTGGGCCCCCAACTTCAAGGCGTCGGTCCTGGGACGGATGATCCTGTCGCCGGTCGACCTGGAGCGGAAGTTCGGCCTGGTGAACGGCGACATCATGCACGGCCACATGTCGCTGGATCAGCTGTGGGCGGCGCGGCCGGTGCTGGGGCACGCCAGCCACCGGGCGCCGATCAAGGGGCTCTACATGTGCGGGGCCGGGTGCCATCCGGGCGGCGGGGTTTCGGGCAATCCGGGGCGGAACGCGGCGCGGGAGATCCTGCGGGACCGGGATTTTGGCACGGCGGTGAAGCTGAGCCTGGTGGGGCGGTAGAGGTGGGCGGCTCACGCACTTGCCCCCACCTGACCGCTACGCGGTCTGTCCGCCCCCATAGGGGGCGGAGGACGCCGCGCACGGCTCCTCTTCCCCCTGTGGGGGAAGACGACCGCGAAGCGGTCCGTAGGGGGCAAGTGTTCACCGGCAAGATCGTGGGGATTTGAGATGGACCTGAACCTCCCCAACCATGACCCCGACGCCGACTGGGGCCTTCCCGGCTGGCTCTACGACAACGCCCGCTTCTTCCGCGAGGAACAGGACAAGGTCCTGCGCCCCTCCTGGCAGATCGTCTGCCATCTGAACGACATTCCCAAGCCTGGCGACTTCCACACCTTCGACTTCCTGGGCGAAAGCACCGTCGCCGTGCGCGGCAAGGACGGCGGGGTGAAGGCCTTCGCCAATGTCTGCCGCCACCGGGCCGCGCGGCTGCTGGACGGTCCGTCGGGCCATTGCGGCCGGATCGTCTGCCCCTACCACGCCTGGACCTACGCCCTGGACGGCCAGCTGATCGGGGTGCCGCACCGCGAGACTTACCCAGCCTTGAAGATGGAAGATCAGGGGCTCCACCCCGTCCAGACCGAAGTCTATCGCGGCTTCGTCTTCGTCCGCCTGGAGGGCGAAGGCCCCAGCGTCGCCGAGATGATGGCCCCCTACGACCACGAGCTGGAGCCTTACCGCTTCGAGGAGATGGTGCCGTTCGGCCGCGTCACCCTGCGGCCGCGCGAGGTGAACTGGAAGAACATCAGCGACAACTATTCCGACGGACTGCACATCCCGATCGCCCATCCGGGCCTGACCCGGCTGTTCGGGCGCGGCTATGGCGTGGAGGCGCAGACCTGGGTCGACAAGATGTGGGGCCGGCTGATCGAGGAGGACTCCCACAATCCGTCCGAGCGGATGTACCAGCGGGTGCTGCCCGACGTCGAACACCTGCCCGCCGAGCGCAAGCGGCTGTGGACCTATTTCAAGCTGTGGCCCAACCAGGCGTTCGACATCTATCCCGACCAGGTGGACTTCATGCAGTTCATCCCGGTGTCGCCCACCCAGACGATGATCCGCGAGATCGCCTACGCCCTGCCCGACGACCGGCGCGAGATGAAGGCGGCGCGGTATCTGAACTGGCGCATCAATCGTCAGGTCAACGCCGAGGACACCGAGCTGGTGGCCCGCGTGCAGCAGGGCATGGCCTCGCGGAGCTTTACCGCCGGGCCGCTGGCGGAGACCGAGGTGAGCTTGCGCAGCTTTGGCCGGAAGATGCGGGCGCTGATCCCGCAGGCGCGGCTGCACCGGCCGCCGGAGGRGTGGTGAGGGTCTTTCTTCTCCCTTCCCCCTTGATGGGGGAAGGGTCGGGGTTGGGGGTGATGCGGCGGTTCAGCCGGCAAGGCCGCACCACCCCCACCCAACCCTCCCCCATCGAGGGGGAGGGCTTTGGCCAGAGCTCAGGCTTTCATCCATGAGCCCCCGCGCCCCCTTCACCCGCGAGACCCCCGACGTCCGCCGGACCGCCCTGATCGAGGCCGCCGCCCGCGTGCTGGCCGCCAAGGGCGTGGCCGGCGCCTCGGTGCGGACGATCTGCGCCGAGGCGGGGGTCAGCGCCGGGTTGCTGCGGCACTATTTCGAGGGCGTGGACGCCCTGGTCGCCGCGGCCTACGAGGCCACCGGGGCGCGGATCGACGCGGCGCTGGAGGCGGCGGTCGAGGGCGCCGGCGACGATCCCCGCGCGCGATTGAGCGCCTATCTGACCGCCAGCTTCGCCCCGCCGGTGCTGGACCCGGACCTGCTGGCCACCTGGCTGGCGTTCTGGAGTCTGGTGAAGGTGGATCCCGCCATCGCCGCCATCCACCGGCGCACCTATGCCGGCTATCGCGCGCGCCTGGAGGAGCTGCTGACGGCCTGCGATCCCAGGGTCGACGCTAGGTTGGCCGCCATCGGCCTGACGGCCGTGGTGGACGGGTTGTGGCTGGAGCTGTGCCTGGACGCCACGGTGTTCACCCCGGTCGAGGCGGGCGCGATCGCCGAACGGCTGGCGGCGGGGTATCTGGCATGAAAACACCCTCTCCCATAGGGAGAGGGCGGGGCCCGCGACGAAGTCGTGGGAGGGTGAGGGGTTACACCCTCACCGATGTTTCGCAGCGCCCTGCCGGCACGCCGTCGGACGCAGAACCCCCTCACCCTCCCATCGCTGCGCGATGGGTCCCTCCCTCTCCCCATGGGAGAGGGTGAGATCGATGACTAGGCCGCGGCCTGGGCGCTCAGGGTGGCGCGGCCCCAGCTGGAGCGGCGGGCTTCGGGTTCGATCACCTGGACCCGGGCGGTCTTGCCCTGGGTGCGCATGTGACGGGCCAGCATCTCGGCCACGCCGACGGCTTCGGGCTGGGCGGGATAGGATCCGATCAGGTCGAGGGTCTCGTTCCAGGTGACGTGCCAGACGCCGGAGACGGGTCGGACGAAGTAGGTGTGTTCGTCGGCCATGGGGATCACTCCTTGGTACTCACTGAGCGTCGGTCATACAGCGCGTGCGTGACAGCTGTATCAATGCTGCACAGCAACATCTTGTTGCATTGCACACTGCAGGAGCCGAGCCAAGGGCATCAATGGTGAATCTGGGTGCAAGAATAAGGCGCGTCACCTGAAATAGGGACACGCCCTCGCATCGCTGGCCTGCGAATGAGGGAGCTTGATCGAGGGACGCGCGAGCGCCCCAGAACCGCCTAGTGCTTCCAGACGAAAAGCGAGACCACGCCGAGGATCAGGCTGACATAGAAGCCCAGGCCCCACATCAGATGCTCGCCCTCGTCGTCGCTGTAGCGGGCGTCGAGCAGGCGATCGCCGAGCGGCAGGGCCGCCCCGAACGAGACGACCAGCTGGCCGGTGGCGATGAGGAGGCGAGTGATCATGGTACGGACGGTGCGCCCGAAAGGTTAACGGGGCGCTTAAGTTGAGGGTTGAGTTTCGCTCAACGAGAATTTGCCGCAGGCCCTACTAGAACCTTCTCCCAGAGGGAGAAGGAGGGGCCCGCGCCGCAGGCGTGGGAGGATGAGGGG